>NZ_AKJB01000046.1:0-146929 GCF_000282555.1 Pseudomonas sp. GM102
AGCCAAATAATTCACTTGTGCGAATAATGCCGGAAGACTGACAACGTGGTACTGCCTGACTTCGCACATGACCACCGCTAATAAAAATTCATCGTTGACGGTTCCACGCGTTGTGCGCGGGAATGAGAGGAGAGTAAGTTATGCGCATTGCACTAGATCCCTACATGTACCGCTTTCTGTCTCTGGGCAAGATGGTCGATAAGGTTGCCGAGCTTGGTTACGAATACATCGAGCTGTCACCCCGGGAAGATTTCATGCCGTTCTACAAAGCTCCGCGGGTCGACAAGGCGCGGATCAAGGAGTTTCGCAAAGCCCTGAGCGACACCGGGGTTAAGCTGTCCTCCCTGTTGCCCATGTACCATTGGGCCTCCGCCGACGAAGGCCTGCGCACGGCCGCCGTGCGTAACTGGAAGCGTGCGCTCCAGATTGCCGTGGAGATGGACTGCGAGCTGGTCAACACCGAGTTCACCGGCCAGTCGGACAAACCGCTGGTGTGCGAGAACCAGTTCATGCGCTCCATGGACGAACTGATGCCTGAGTTTGAGCGCGAGGGTATCAATCTGAATATCCAAGCCCACCCTTACGATTTCTGCGAGCGCAACAATGAGGCGGTAGACATCATCCGTGGCCTGGATCGCGACTGGATCAACTACGTCTATGCTGCGCCCCACACCTTCTTCTATGACGACGGCAAGGGCGATATCGAGCCGATGCTCAAATACGCCGGGTCCAAGCTTACCCACCTGATCATCGCCGACACCTACAACCACAGGGTGTCTTCGGGGCAGCGATATATCGTCAACCCTCCCGGTGTGCACGCCACCGTGCACCAGCACCTGGATATCGGCCAGGGCGAGGTTGACTGGGAAGCGTTTTTTGGCACCTTGCGCGAGATCAAGTTCGACGGCATTGCCACGGTCTCGGTGTTTGCCTGGGAGGACCGGCCCGATGAGTCCAGCCGGATGATGCTAGAACGGGTCAAAAGTGAATTGTGTCGATAACCCCACCTTGAGTTGATCGTAAGCGGCGAGGGCCTGTACGGGCTCTCGCTTTGAAATACTCACGCATTGAGCCAGCGGGGGCTGCGCTTTTCCAGGAACGCGGTGACACCTTCTTTTTGATCCTGGGTATCAAAAAGTTCGAGGAACAATTGTCGTTCCTTGGCCCAACCGTTGGCTTGCGGCGATATCCGAGCGCTCATTACCAGGCCTTTGCAGCGGCTGACAGAGGAGGGACTCTGTTCGCCGGCTTTTTCGGCCAACTGCAAGGCGACAGAGAGTGACTCACCTCGTGGCACGACTTCCTCAACCAGACCTATTCGCTCGGCTTTTTGCGCACTGATCCGTTCGCCACAGAGAATCATGCGTTTGGCCCAACCTTCACCCACCAACCATGCCAGGTTCTGGGTTCCACCACCGCAGGGCAGCAGCCCGACCTTGGCTTCCGGCAGGGCCAACTGCGCATGTTCCTCTGCAATGCGAATATCGCAGGCGAGCGCGCACTCCAGACCGCCTCCCATAGCGTATCCATTGATTGCCGCAATAGAGACACCACGAAAATTCGACAGGGCCTCGAAGGCTCGGCCAAACAGATCACTGATTTCCTTGGCGACGCGTTTATCACCGTTGGCAAATTGATTCAGGTCGGCACCGGCCGAGAAGAACTTCTCGCCCTGTCCGGTGATGACCAACGCGTAGATGTCCTTGTCTCGATTGAGCTGTTCGATGAGCGACTCAAGGCTGGCCAGGGATTGAAGATCCCAGGTATTGGCAGGTGGATTGGCGATCGTCAGCAGGGCAGTATGCCTGCGGCGCTCTACTAAAATTTTGTCGTTGTTCATTGAATTGGCTCCGGATGAAAGCGTGTTGTTTCTGTCGTGTTCTTGTTATCGCCACCCTGCAGTCGCTGAAACAGCCACCGAGTTCTTGAGGCTTGCTTCAACGTGATCCTAACAGTGCAAATTTGTTTGTTATATCCGGATAAATGCAAAGTTAATCTGTATTTATGCGTAGGTGACTCGTTGCACTTATCCCAGCCCTGACCTGCATCAGTTTTCTGGCGTTGGCCTGCCAGCGTCATTCAACCGACATGAATGTATGAGTCGATTTGGCGTTTCGGCAAGGTAACTTGGCGGAACCCAGCAGTGCCGCCAACGCAACCCATGCATACACTCCTAAGCAACTGCAAGAACGCTGGAAACGCAGTAATTCAAGGGTTTCTGTACCGGAGTCCTTGGACTGACGCCCCGCGATCGAAGCTTCGGCGCAAGCCATTGTCATGACTCAGGAGCAAGCCAAGTGTCACAACCAAACATTCAGAATTTGGGATCGGCATCGGATAACCCAGCCGACGCCGCCGCTTTTCTCGCACGAATAGACGGCATCTTGCCGTTGCTCAAAGAGCGCTCTGCCGAAGCCGAGCGGTTGCGTTGCCTGCCGATCGAAAATATTCAAGCGATGACCGACGCCGGCATCTTTCGCGCCATCCAGCCGAAACAATGGGGCGGATTGGGCATCGATCCTGCGACCTGGTTCGAGTCGGTTGTCCGGGTCGGATCAGCGTGCGGTTCGTCCGCGTGGGTTCACGGTGTGGTGGGCGGTCACGCCTGGTACGTCGGCCTGTATTCGCAAGAGGCGCAGCAAGATGTCTGGGGTGAAAATCGGGACGCCCGCATCGCCTCTTCGTTCGCGCCGACCGGCAAGGTCGAGCGCGTCAAGGATGGCTTCCGCCTGACGGGGCGCTGGAGCTTTTTGAGCGGCGTGGACCATTGCGACTGGATCGCGCTCGGTGGTGTTGTCCCGGACGATGGCGAGGGGGCGGAATACAGAACTTTCCTCGTGCCCGCGCGGGATTTCAAGATTGATCAGGACAGCTGGCAGGTGGCGGGTCTGCAGGGGTCCGGCAGCAAAGAGGCAACGGTTGATTGCATAGTGCCGGTGCATCGCACCCATACCGTCGAGGACGCCTATGCCGAGTCCGAGCCGGGCCGCAGCATCAATCCTGGACCGCTTTCGCGCCTGCCTTGGATGTCCATGTTCGGCTATGCCATCGGCTCGGCCGCCATCGGGGCCGCGACCGGTGCCATCGAGACGTTTGTTGAGGCGCAACGTAAACGCGTCTCCGGTTTCTCGCACACGGCGGCGGCGGACAATCCGCAACTCTACATCCGGCTGGCCGAAGCGACGACGCTCGTCAATGATGCCCGCGCGCGCATTCCACGCACGTGGGGAGATTTCTACGCGAAAGCCCTGGCGGGCGAAGAGATTCCCGCGGCAAGTCGGGCGCAATGTCGCTACGAAGCTTCTTACGCCATGGCGACTTGCCTGAACGCGGCGCTGAAAATATTCGAGATCGGCGGCGGCGGAATTCTCAACACTGAAAAGGCGTTTCAACGGCATCTGCGCGACCTGATGGGCATGCGCAACCATCCGTTCGCCATTCCGGAGACTTGGTCGGGCACCTATGCGAAGCACATGCTGGGCCTGCCGCCCATGCCGTTCACCCGGTCAAGTATGGCCTGCGTGCGTTAGATCCATCCGGCATCTGATTGCACATTACTTCACTGGCCGAGCGGGGATCAAAACATGCAACTCAAAGGAAAAGTGGCGCTCGTGACAGGTGCAACAGGCGGCATCGGTGCCGCCATTGCGCGGCGCCTCCTCGCCTCGGGGGCCACCGTGATTGTCACCTGTCTCGAGGGCCATGAGCGCGCAGGGGCGACCGCCGATGATGCCATCGGTGCCGCCCGCGTCATGCAGCTTGACCAGCGCTCGCAAGAGTCTATCGAGCAATGTGTTCGGGCCATCGCAGACGAATACGGGCACTTGGATATTTTGGTGAACAACGCTGCGTGGAGTGCCCGCATCCCCTTTTTCGACCTCGAGGCATTAACGCCCGATTTGTGGGATCGGATTCTGGAAACGAATCTGCGCGGGCCCTTCATGCTGGCCCGCGCCTGCGCCACCTTGCTCAAGGCACAAGGAGGTGGACATATCGTGAATATCTCCTCGTGTGGCGGCATTGCGCCCATCGGCAGCAGCATCGCCTACGCCGCTGGCAAGGCCGGGCTCAATCACCTCACGCGTTGCCTTGCGGTTGCCCTGGCGCCCCGCGTGACGGTGAACTGCATCGCCTCTGGGGTGGTGGAAAATACAGGTATGTCCAATCGGGCGATGGATCCGGCGGCACAGGAAGCGGCGCGGCATCGGGCTTTACTGGGACGTACAGTCCAGGCCAGTGATATCGCCGAGCAGGTCATGACGTTTGTGACATCTACATCCACCACCGGGCAGATCATCGCGATCGATGCCGGTTTGCTCGATGCGACACACTAGCCTGATTGAACGAACAGGGAGAAGGGAAAGACTCAGGGTACACAAGACCGGGATGCCACTTGCCGCGGATCATGGGTTCGCGACTTGCTCCACCGGCTTTCAACTATAGATAAGAGATAAGAAGGACTTCTGCCATGCCAGTATCCAGTGATGTTTATAAGCAAATCGGACGCACTGCGGCCGGTTCGGTGTGTGTCGTCGCCGCGTACGACAGAGTGACTGATTCAGTCGCGGCACTCACCGCTTCATCGTTTGTCACGGTGTCGTTCGATCCACCCATGGTGATGTTTGCGTTGCAACAGAGCGCCGATAGCTACACCACCATCGTTTCCAGCAAGTCATTTGGCGTCAGTATGCTCGCGCATCCCCAAAGTCATGTCGCTTCGCAGTTTGCACGCAAGGGGCGTGAAAAGTATGAAGGCGCGCCGTTTACCAATGGCCAGACGCTGCATGTGCCCCTGGTTCCTGACGCACTGGCACAAATTGAGTGCCTGACCGCTCAAGTCTTTATAAGCGGCGACCATGCCATCGTCGTTGGACTGGTGGAAGCCGCGCAAACTGTTGCAGGCGAGCCGTTGATTTACTTCAACGGCAAGTTCGGATCATTCGCGCCATCGCCCGCCGCTTAGATTTTCCAGCAGACCGTTAACGTTTCTTTTTATATCCGGGCGTTGACTCGCCGGGGAGACCTGCGTCCCCCGGCGTCTCTTGACGCTACAACTAACTTAAACAAGTTTTATATAAAGGAAATACAACATGAGCCTTTGGCTAGATATGTTAGGTACCGAAATTCGTTTTATACAGACGAAAAATTTTGGCCGGATACGCATCGCAGAAGCGGGCAAGAAGGGTGGAACGCCGATTATTTTCCAGCATGGCATAAACGGCCATCTGGAGGCATACGCGAAGAATTTGATGGCGCTGTCGCAACAGTTCCATGTGATCGCCTTCGACTATGTCGGCCACGGTTTGTCTGACAAGCCCATCATCGAGTTCACGCCGCCGGTGTTCGCCGAGCAACTTGGCGAACTGATGGATGCGCTTGGTATCGAGCGCGCCCATTTATCGGGCGAGTCGCTGGGTGGCTGGGTCTCGGCGTTCTTCGCCGCGAAGTACCCGCAACGCGTCGACAAGCTGATGCTCAACACGGCCGCCGGCTTGCCGGTTGTGTCGGAGAAAGGCAAAGCCGACCTGCAGAATCTGATGGCGCTCAATGAACGCAATGTCGGCAATGCACCCACCGAGGCATCGGTGCGCGCCCGGATCGAGTGGCTGATGCATGAACGCAACCAGCACCTGGTCAGTGACGAATTGCTGGGGCTGCGCTTGGGCATCTATCTGCGCCCGGAAACACGTGTCGTCGCACCGCTGATCAACGCGCTCATCGGGCGCCACGACGAGTTCCTGATCCCGCTCGAACGGCTGACCTGTCCGACGCTGTTTCTGTGGACGCTTGATAATCCGATCCACGACCTTGCTTGCGCACGCGCCGCGGCAACCCAGGTTGCCGATAGTCGTGTGTATGTGATGCAAGGCGATGCAGCCCATTGGCCTCAGTACGAAGTACCTGACGAATTCAATGCGGTGGCGGCCGAATTTTTTGGTGAGAGCACATCGTCTTTTGACGTCATTCGCCCGACATAAATGAGCGAGCGGATTTGGCGCTTTGGCGATGTAAATTGGCGGAACCCAGCAGTGCCGCCGCGCCAGCCCATGCATACACTCAGTAACCTTCTCAGTAAAGCAAGCGCGCTGGAATGCAGTGAAACCGCGATCGAAGCCTGGCACAAGCCATTGCCAAGACTTCCATTCCCGAGACCTGGTCAGCGTTAGATCCACTTACACCACCGGCGCGGAACGTCATGTTTCGCGCCAGTCGGATCGAAAATAAAGGAGATAAGAAATGATCCAGACACAAGCCCTTGACTACCGGGATGGCGATGTCATTTGCAAGGGGCAACTGGTGCTGCCGGCCGGTGATGACAGCCGTCCGGGTATCGTTGTATTTCCCGACATCTCCGGCATCGGCGAGCATCCACTTGGCAAAGCGAACCGACTGGCGGAGGAACTCGGTTATCTCGTCCTGGTTGCCGATGTTTATGGCGATGGCAAGGCGCCGCCTTTTCCCGAGGCCGGCGAGGTCGTCGCCTCATGGCTTTCAAACTCCGACAAACTGGCGGTCAGAGCCGCAGCGGCATTGAATGCGCTGAAAGCACACCCCCGTTGCAATGGGCGTCTGGGCGCGATCGGCTTTTGCTTTGGCGGCGCAACCGTGCTCGCCCTGACGCGCTCAGGCAACAGCGATTTGCTCGGCGGCGTGAGCTTCCATGGTGTTCTGGCGACTCCCAAGCCGGCTGTTCCCGGCGTGGTGAAGACGAAACTGTTGGTTCTTCACGGCGCCGATGATCCGTTCGCCGGCGATCTCGTCTTCTTTGGCCAGGGCGGAGAAATCCAGTCAAAAACGGTCCTCGAATTTACGCAGGAAATGTCTGCGGCAGGCGTCGACTGTCAGACGGTTTCATACAGCGGTGTGGTGCACGCCTTTACGATTCCGGCGGCGGACAGCTTCGGAACGCCTGGGGCCAAATACGATGCGGTGGCGGACCGCCGATCCTGGAAGTCGATGGCTGATTTCCTCAACGAAGTGTTGTAACCGTTGCCGTGAACAGTAGGGTCGCGACTCGTTCCACCAGTTTTTAACTATAAAAAGGGTGCTTACCATGCCCGTATCCAGTGATGTTTATAAGCAAATCGGACGCACTGCGGCCGGCCCGGTGTGTGTCATCGCCGCGTACGACAGAGTGACTGATTCAGTCGCGGCGCTCACCGCTTCATCGTTTGTCACGGTGTCGCTCGATCCACCCATGGTGATGTTCGCGTTGCAACAGAGCGCCGGTAGCTACGCCACCATCGTTTCCAGCAAGGCATTTGGCGTCAGTCTGCTCGCGCGCCCGCAAAGTGATGTCGCTTCGCTGTTTGCCAGCAAGGGGTGTGAAAAATATGCAGGAGCGCCGTTTACCGATGGCCAGACGCTGCATGTGCCACTGATTCCTGACGTGCTGGCGCACGTTGAGTGCCTGACCTCTCAAGTCTTTATAAGCGGGGACCATGCCATCGTCGTTGGACTGGTGGAGGCTGCGCAAACTGTTGCAGGCGAACCGTTGATTTACTTCAACGGCAAGTTCGGATCATTCGCGCCATCGCCCGCCGCTTAGCCTGCGATCGTCGAATAGCTCGCGGATTTCTTGTCTGAAAGTCATTTCTCCTGATCGGTAGATGCTCGGCCGCAGGGTCACTTTTTTGAGAGTTAGATAACGATGAACTCATTTTCAGCATCTTCGGATGAACCGCTTTCTGCTGAAGCTGCTGCGGCGCTTTTACAAGTTGCCACGCGCGAACGCAAGGCGATTGCTCCGCTGCGCGATCGCCTTGCCCGTGTAGATCAGGACGGCGCCTACGCGGTTCAGGAGGCCAATACTCAGATTTGGTTGGCCGGGGGACGGCGTCTGGTGGGTCGAAAAATTGGCCTGACGTCGCTGGCCGTCCAGGCGCAATTGGGTGTCGATCAGCCAGATTTCGGCATGCTCTTTGCCGATATGGCCGTCGGTGACGGGGAGCCGGTGGAACTGCTTCGCCTGATCCAGCCCAAGGTGGAGGCCGAAGTTGCCCTGGTGATTGGCCGCGACCTGACCCATGAACGCCATACCTACGCCGACTTGATTCGCGCTACCGACTACGCGCTCCCCGCCATTGAAATTGTCGACAGTCGCATCGAGGACTGGAATATCCGTTTCGTCGATACCGTTGCTGACAATGCGTCGAGCGCGCGATTCGTCCTGGGCGGCCGGCCGGTAAAACTGGATCAGTTCGACCTGACAGCTTGCACGATGGAAATGAAGCGTGGCGACGAGGTGGTTTCGCGGGGTAATGGACGTGCGTGCCTGGGCAGCCCGCTCAATGCCGCCATCTGGCTGGCCGACATGATGGTTCGCTGCGGCCGTCCGTTACAGGCTGGCGATATCGTCCTCACTGGTGCGCTCGGTCCGATGGTCGCGGTAACGCAAGCATCCCGATTCGACGTCAGCATCGAAGGGCTGGGCAGTGTCAGCGCTTTGTTCGTCTAAATACTCGTGATTTGTCATTAGCAGGAAGAACGAAGATGAGTCAGAAAATAAAATGTGCATTGATCGGCCCAGGCAACATCGGGACCGATCTGCTCTACAAATTAAAGCGTAGTGCCTTTCTTGAGCCGACCTGGATGATCGGCATCGACCCCGCGTCGGAAGGGCTGGTACGTGCCCGTGAACTCGGTCTGAAAACTTGCGCCACAGGCGTCGATGGTTTTCTGCCGCACGTTTTGGAAGAGGGCGTTCAAATCGCCTTCGACGCTACCTCCGCCTACGTCCACGCTGAGAACAGTCGCAAGCTCAACGCCCTCGGCGTCATGATGATTGACCTCACTCCTGCGGCGATCGGTCCCTTCTGCGTCCCCCCGGTCAACCTCAAGAGCCTGGTTGGACGTAAGGAAATGAACGTCAACATGGTGACCTGCGGAGGACAAGCCACCATTCCCATGGTCGCCGCCGTCTCTCGGGTACAGAGAGTCGCCTACGGTGAAATCGTCGCCACTGTGTCCTCGAAAAGTGCAGGTCCCGGTACACGCAAGAACATAGACGAATTCACCCGCACCACCGCCGGTGCCATCGAGAAGATTGGCGGCGCGGCCAAAGGCAAGGCCATCATTATTATCAACCCGGCCGAACCGCCGCTCATCATGCGCGACACTGTGCACTGCCTGACCGAAGAAACCCCGGACCAGGCCGCGATCACCGCGTCCATTCACGACATGATCAAGGAAGTCCAGAAATACGTTCCCGGCTACCGTCTGGTCAATGGACCGGTGTTCGACGGCAACCGCGTTTCCGTCTTTCTCGAAGTTCTGGGCCTGGGCGACTATTTGCCCATGTACGCCGGCAACCTCGACATCATGACCGCCGCAGCGGCACGCACGGCGGAAATGTTCGCCGAAGAAATCATCAACGGCACGCTCAAGCTTGAGCCTGCGGTCGGCTAAGGGGAACAGAACATGGATCTGCGCGGCAAAAAAATCACCGTCCACGACATGACCTTGCGCGATGGCATGCATCCGAAGCGTCACCTTATGTCCCTTGAGCAGATGATCGACATCGCCACCGGCCTCGATGAAGCCGGCATCCCGCTGATCGAAGTCACCCATGGCGATGGTCTGGGCGGCTCCTCGGTCAACTACGGTTTCCCGGCGCACACCGACGAAGAGTACTTGAGCGCCGTCATTCCGAAGATGAAGCAGGCCAAGGTCTCCGCCTTGTTGTTGCCTGGTATTGGCACCGTCGATCACCTCAAGATGGCGAAAGACCTGGGTGTATACACCATCCGGGTCGCGACGCACTGCACTGAAGCCGATGTAGCCGAGCAACACATCACCATGGCGCGCAAGCTCGAGATGGATACGGTCGGCTTCCTCATGATGGCGCACATGGCCTCGCCGGAAAAACTCGTCGAACAAGCGAAACTGATGGAAGGCTACGGCGCCAACTGCATCTACGTCACCGACTCGGCTGGCTACATGTTGCCCGACGACGTCAGGAGCCGCATCGCTGCCGTGCGTGGCGCCCTCAATCCGGAAACCGAACTTGGTTTCCACGGTCACCACAACATGGCCATGGGCGTCGCCAACTCAATTGTCGCCGTCGAAGCCGGGGCTAACCGCATCGATGCGGCGGCGGCCGGACTCGGCGCTGGCGCCGGCAATACGCCGATGGAAGTCTTCATCGCCGTCTGCGATCGCATGGGCATCGAGACGGGCGTCGATACCTTCAAGATCAGCGATGTTGCTGAAGATCGCGTCGTGCCGATTATGGACCACGTCATCCGGATCGATCGCGATGCCCTGACCTTGGGTTATGCCGGGGTGTACTCCTCCTTTCTGCTCTTTGCCAAGCGTGCCGAGAAGAAGTACGGCATTTCGGCCAGAGAACTGCTCGTCGAACTTGGCCGCCGCGGCATGGTTGGCGGGCAAGAAGACATGATCGAAGACACCGCCATGACGCTGGTCAGGGAACGCGGGGTGGCAGTATGAGCGGCCAGCGCAAGGTGCAAATCGATCTCAGGGTAAGTCCGGTTTACCAGGCTTTTATCGAGGCGCGTGATTTTCTCCAGCGTCATCGTTCCGACTACCAAACAGCAGTGCGCGACTATCGGGCGCCAGAACTGGACACGTTTAATTGGGCGCTCGATTTCTTCGATGTCCAGGCAAAGGACAACAATGCACTGGCATTGTGGGTCGTCGGCGAAGATGGTAGTGAGAAAAAGGTCACGTTTGCCGAGATGTCACTGCGCTCCAGTCAAGTGGCCAATTACTTGCGCTCACTGGGTGTGAAGCGAGGTGACCCTTTGCTCCTCATGTTGCCAAACCGCGTCGAGTTATGGGAACTCATGCTTGCTGGCATCAAACTCGGTGCCGTTATTGTGCCGACAACCATGTTGGTCGCTTCTGAGGATCTTGGCGACCGCATGGAGCGGGGAGCGATCTTGCATGTTGTCACGCAGGTTTCGGAGACCGGGAAGTTCGACTCCCTGACCGGTGGCTACACACGAATTTCCGTAGGGGGCGAAAGGGACGGGTGGCAGGATTTTGAAAAGAGCCATGCGTCGTCGCCCATCTTTACACCCGAAGGCGAGACGCTGTCGGGCGATCCGTTATTGTTGTACTTCACTTCGGGTACTACCTCTAAACCTAAACTTGTTTTACACAGTCATCAAAGCTATCCGGTTGGGCATTTGTCCACCATGTATTGGTTGGGCCTACAACAGGGTGATGTGCATTGGAATATCAGTTCACCGGGTTGGGCAAAACATGCGTGGAGCTGCTTCTTTGCACCCTGGAATGCAGGTGCCACGGTGTTTGTATTCAACTATGAGCGTTTCAGCGCCAGGAATGCGATAGAGGTCATTTGCCGCTGTGGCGTGACCTCGCTTTGCGCGCCACCCACCGTGTGGCGCTTGATGATTCAGGAAGATCTTGAATCGTATAAGGTACCGCTGCGCGAACTTGTCGGGGCTGGTGAGCCGCTCAACCCCGAAGTTATCGAACAGGTCGAACGAGCATGGGGTATTCGTATACGTGACGGCTTCGGCCAGTCTGAGACCACAGCATTGATCGGCAATACGCCAGGTCAAATTCTGAAGCCAGGATCCATGGGGCGCCCGCTTCCCGGCTACCAGATCAGGCTGCTCGATCAAGACGACATGCCCGCTCAGCAAGGCGAGATTTCAATAGTGCTTGAGCCCCGGCCTGTAGGGCTGATGCTGGCCTATGAAGGGGATGCGAAAAAGACCGCTGAGGTGATGCGTAACGGGTACTACCGCACCGGTGACATCGCCACTCGTGACGAAGACGGTTACTACTTTTACGTTGGTCGCAATGATGACGTATTCAAATCATCCGACTATCGAATCAGCCCATTCGAGCTCGAAAGTGTCGTGATGGAGCACGATGCCGTGATGGAAGCAGCAGTTGTCCCCAGTCCGGACGAATTGCGGCTTGCGGTACCCAAGGCTTTCATTACTTTGCGCGAAGGACTCACACCCGATCCAGAGCTGGCGTTATCCATATTCGAGTTTTCTCGCGCCAGATTGGCGCCGTATAAACGCATTCGCCGTATCGAATTCATGGAACTTCCCAAAACCATTTCCGGAAAAATTCGGCGCGTTGAACTGCGAAATAAAGAACATGAACGCAACAGTTCCGCGCGCGGCGCAAGTGAGTATTGGGAGGAGGATTTTGACACCTTTAAAATTAAGCAGCCCGGTTAGCTCATAACCCCGTCGTATTTTTTCTGTCTCTCCAGGAGGCGCTCTGAACTGTTATTCCTGCAAATGGCATAACAGGAAGTTTTAACTGAATAAGCACACAGCGTCTTGGCTGCGTCGGCATGGCGCCGTTGTGGGCATGCGCGCAAAAAATAAATTAAATGGCAAAGAGGTCAGCAATAAAAACAGGCGTGTCAATCGCAAGGGAGTGCAAATAGAAAGCGATTGTTTGAATAAAACAATAATAATTCGAAGAGGTACCACAATGAATAAGTACGCGAAGCTTTTGACACTCGGCTTGACGGTGTTTTGTGCGCAGGGTGCCGCCTACGCCGCAGTGGCGCAAAGCGAGGCCGCCAAGCTAGGTGGCGAGCTGACCCCGACCGGCGCCGACCCCAAGGCTAATCAGGATGGTTCGATCCCGGCATGGACAGGGTCGCAGGCGAAGGCGCCGTCCGGCTTCCAGAAAGGCGCCAAGCCCATTGATCCCTTCGTCGGCGAGAAGCCGCTATTTTCCATCAATGCGAGCAATGCCGCGCAGTACCAGGCCAAGCTGAGCCCTGGCCAAAAGGAACTGCTCAAGCTGCACCAAGGCTACCGGATGGATGTCTATCCATCCCACCGCAGTTGTCCGCTGCCCGCCAGCGTCGCCGCCCAGACCCGCAAGAACGCCACAGACGCCAAATTGGCAGCCGATGGCTGGGGGCTAGCACAGGTGCAGGGTGGAGGTTTCCCTTTCCCGATCCCGCAGAACGGTGCGGAGGCGATCTGGAACTTCAAGCTGCGATATCAGGGCGAATCAATGCACAACTCCTACGTCGGCATGCTGCCGCCCAAGGGCGCCAGCGGCAAGAATCTCGGTGTGGTGCAGCAGTTCTATGATGACATTCTGTTTCCCTTGGGCAAGCCTGATGCCGACCTGACCAGCAGCAAGGGGATGGAGCTCTACTTCAGCAGCTTCACCACCGCCCCAGCAGCCGTCGCCGGCGAGGGCACGCTGGCCCATTACTACATTGCCAAGCCGAACGACCTCTGGCTGTACTTCGCCTCCCAACGCCGTGTGCGTCGTGCGCCGACCTACCAATACGACGCGCCTGTGCTCCAGAGTGACAACCTTCTCGCAGTCGACCAGGTCTGGATGTACAACGGCCCCGTAGACCGCTACGACTTCAAGCTGGTCGGCAAGCAGGAGCTGATCGTCCCTTACAACAACGTGCCCCTGTACGACCATACCGTTGCGGCCCAGGACGTACACGACCCGCTGTTTATGGCGCGTGACAAGGTGCGTTATGAGTCGCACCGGGTCTGGGTGGTCGAGGCTAATGTGAAGCCGGGCATGCGCCACAGCTTCCCGAAACGCACCTTCTACCTCGACGAAGACAGCTGGCTGATCGTTGCCGAAGACCTCTATGACGCTCAGGGCAAGATCTGGCGCTCGATGGAAGCCTACACCGTCGCCAACTGGGATCTTGGCGCCTGCGTGCAGGCGGGATATGCCAGCTACGACCTGCAGGTCGGCCGTTATCTCAGCGACAGGGTGGTCGCTGGTAGCGGCAAGGCGCCCGTCTACGGCGTTTCGTTGAACACGTCCGATTTCTCCGTGGAGTCTTTCCGTTCCAACGCGGGCCGTTGAGCCCGCGTTCACGCTTGGATGCACACCTCTGACTTTCCCGAATGACGAGAGCGCTATGACCACAACAATAAGAAAATCCTGGCACTTCCAACCCAGCTTGATGCGCCTGGCGCCGCTAAGCCTAGCCATCACGACAGCAGTAGGGACCGGCACGTTCGCGCCGCAAGCCCATGCCTTTCGCTTCGAACTGGATAACGGCATCGAAGGCAACTTTGACAGTACCCTGTCACTCGGCATGCAAATGCGTGCCGAGGACCGCGATTGTCATTACATAGCTTACGACAATGGCGGCTGTGCCAACTTCAAGGCCGACGGCGACCTGGGCCTTATCAACAGTGATGACGGTAACCTGAACTATAACAAGGGCCAGTTGATCAGCCAGGCCTTGCGCGGCACCCATGACCTCTATCTGAAGGCCCCGGGTGGCTGGAAAGCGTTGGTGCGCGGTGCCTGGTTCTACGATTTTGCAGTGGATGATACCCAGCGCACGGATATCCCCCGCAGCGCCAGGAACATTGCGGTGCGCGATGCAGAGATCCTCGACGCCTATGTGCAGAAGGAGTTCGACATCGCTGATCAGCCGGCGAAGATCCGCGCCGGCAAACAAGTGGTTACCTGGGGTGAGGCACTTCTTACCTTTGGCGGCATCAACGCCATTAACCCACTGGATCTGCGCAAGGCCAACTCGGCCGGGGTGCAACTCAAGGAGCTGTACCGCCCGACGCCGATATTCGATTTTTCCACCAGCCTGACCGATAACTTCGGCATCGAGACCTATTACCAGTGGGGCTTTGACGAGCACATCCTGCCAGCCAAGGGCACCTACTTCAGCACCCTTGACATGGCGTCGCCGGGATCGACGGCCGTGTTCTCCGGCACCCCGGCCTTGACTGGCGGAACCTTGCCGGCGGCAGGCCCGCCCGGCACCATGGGTGATGACGGCACCATAGATGCCACCACCGGCAGTACCATCAGTCTGGAAGACCGTTTGAGCGGAAATTTCCCTGGAGCGCAGAACATACTCGGTGGTGTGGGCTCGGCGATCGGGCGCAGTTCGGACAAGTACAAAAAGGGTGGCCAGTTTGGTCTGGCGGCGCGTTATACCTTCGAGGACTCGGGTGACCAACTGGGCCTCTACTACATTCGCTACCATGAGAAGACTCCAGCCATTGGTTTGATCGTTGACTCCACGGCGAACAACCCATTGGGGTACAGAAGCTACTTCGTCAACTATGCCGCGGACCGCGATCTGTTCGGGATCAGCTACAACTTCCGTGTCGGCGACTGGTCCGTGGGCGCCGAATTGGCCTATCGACCGAATGATGTGGTGCTCATCGATCAGACGGTGCCTCAGGTGGCGGCGAGCAAATACTCCTGCCTGCCCGCCAATGGCACGGCCTTCAGCGGCGGCCCGATTGCCGGCGGCAAGGCAGATGGCACGGTGTGCCCCGGTTACCTTGAGACCGAGCGCTACCAGGCGACCATCAGCGGCTTGAGCATCCTGCGTCCGGACAGCTTCGGCGGCCTGATCGGAGCGCTGGGCGCCAGCGATGGCATGATGATCGCCGAGCTGGCAGTTTCGCACCTGCCGAACCTAGATCTGAGCGCTGCGGCGCCGGGTGAGAATGGCAGTAACGAAGCGTTCGGCACCCATGTGCCTTATCCGATCAACTACGATGCCGCGGCACCGACCAGGACCACCGCCGGGGTCGCCATTTCCACTACATTGACCTACCCGAACGCCTTCGGCACCCGCGTCTCTCTGGTTCCCGAGTTGGGTATCAATCGTGGCTTGTACGGCAGCCCGGCCGGCGTCTTTCCCGGTTTTTCGAAGAACGTCGGCTCGGTTACTACAGCGCTCAATGTCGACTTCAAAACCGACCCGGGGCTGACCGCAAGGGTCGATTTCACCCATTTCTATGGTGGCGGGGAGAGTAATCCGATGCTTGACAAGGATTATCTCGGTCTCAGTTTGACCACTTCATTTTAAGCCAGCAGATCAGGTGATCCATGTTGCAAGTCTTTCTCGCCCGCTTCGAAGTACTCGCCTTTCGGCACAGACTGGTATTACTGCTATCGCTATTGTGCTTCACCGTGCTCATGGCGGTTTTCGCCTTGCAGCTGCGTATGGAGGCCGGTTTCGAGAAGCAGCTACCCACCCGTCACGAATATATCGAGACCTTTCAGAAGTATCGCAATGAGCTATTCGGCGCCAACCGGCTGACCGTGGTGGTGCGTGCCCGCGATGGTGACATCTGGAGCGAGGAGGGCTTGCGACGATTGTTCAATGTGACCGAGGCATTGGCGGCCATGTCGGGGGTCAACCGCGCATCGGTGACCTCCTTGTGGACGCCCAATGTCTTCGTTACCGAAACCACCGAAGAGGGGTTCAGTGCGCTGCCGGTCACCGGTGGCGACCTGACGCCCGATCGTCTGGATGGCGCTGTGATCGCACAGATTCGCGAGCGAGCGTTGCGTGGCGGACATATAGGTACTCTGGTCGGCAATGATCACCGTAGTGCCGCGATCACCGCCGAGCTGATCGACAGTGATCCTGCAACAGGTGAGCCGCTGGACTACATCGCTTTCAACCACGCCCTTGAGGAGCAGTTACGGGCCCAATTTGAAGATGCCAATTTTGAGATTCAGATCATCGGCTTCGTCAAGCAGATCGGCGACATTGCTGATCAGGGCAAGGCCTCCGTTCCATTCTTCGTTCTGGCATTCTTCCTGACCGCATCCGCCGTCTATTGGTATTGCCGTTCGATACAGCTGATGGTATTGCCGTTGGCGTGTTCCCTGATGTCTCTGGTCTGGCAGTTCGGTACCCTGCGTCTGCTTGGCTACGGCCTCGATCCGCTGGCGATTCTGGTGCCATTTCTGGTGTTCGCCATCGGCGTGTCCCACGGAATTCAGCAGATCAACTACATCGTGCGCGAGATCGCTCATGGCAAGAGCAGCATGCAGGCAGCTCGCGCCAGTTTCTCCGGGCTGCTGATCCCTGGTACTTTGGCGCTGGTCACCGCCTTCGTCAGTTTCATCACCCTAGTGCTGGTGCCGATCCCGATGATCCAGGAACTGGCGATCACCGCCTCGATCGGGGTCGGCTACAAGATTATTACCAACCTGATCATGCTGCCGGTGGCGGCCTCCTATGTCCATGTCAGTCCGGACTATGCGCGCGAGGCCATGCTCCAACGCGAGCGGCGCAGCCAGTGGCTGCATGGGGTGGCGCGCCTGGCCGAGCCGAACAAAGCCGCATGGGTCACCCTTGGCGGCCTGGTCGTGCTCGGGCTGTCCCTCTGGGGCAGCCACGGCCGGCATGTCGGCAGCCTGGAGCCGGGGGCGCCCGAGCTGCGCGCCGATGCTCGCTTCAATCAGGATGCGGCGGCGATAGTCTCCAACTTCAATGTCGGCCTCGATTGGCTGACGGTCGTGATCGCCACCGATCAGAATGCCTGCGAGAACGCCTCAATGATCCAACTGGTCGACGACCTTGGCTGGGCACTGAAACAGGTGCCGGGGGTTGTCGCAGTCGAGTCGGCGGCGACCGTCAGCAAGGAGTTCGTCGCCGCGCTCAACGAAGGCAACCCCAAGATGGCCAGCCTGCCGCGCGACGGTCGCGGCGTCGGCGGGATCATGCTGAGTCTGCCCAAGACCCAAGGCATCCGCAGCGCCGATTGCTCGATGCAGGCGGTCAACCTCTACCTCGCCGACCACAAGGCCACCACCATCAAAGCGGTTCTGCAGGCGGTGAAGGCGTTCAGCGCGGCCAATCACTTGGATGGTGTAGCGATCCGCCTGGCCAGCGGCAACGCCGGGGTGGCCGGTGCCACCAACGAGGTGCTGGAGGAGTCTGAGATGCCGATGATGCTCTACGTCTATGCCTGCATCATCATTCTGGTATTCCTTACCTACCGCGACTGGCGCGCCGTGCTGTCCTGCTGTTTGCCGCTGACGGTGGCAACCTGGATCGGCTACTGGTTCATGAAGGAACTCAACATCGGCCTGACCGTCGCCACGCTGCCGGTAATGGTACTTGCGGTGGGCATAGGCGTGGATTACGCCTTTTACATCTACAACCGCTTCCAGTTGCATCTGGCCGCTGGGCAAAGCACGACCAAAGCGGTCGAAAACGCGATCCTGGAGACCGGTATCGCAACCATCTTCACTGCCCTGACGCTGACTGTGGGGGTGGCCACCTGGTCCTTTTCTCAGCTCAAATTCCAGGCTGACATGGGTAAGCTCCTGGCCTTCATGTTCATGATCAACATGGTCATGGCCATGACCCTGCTACCGGCCTTCGCGGTGGTACTCGATCGTCTGTTTCCCCGTCGCGGCCCGGTACGGGTCCCCGGCATCGCCCACCATTGAGGCCCAAGTATGAAGCATTCCAGTTATTCCCTGTTTGCTCTGACCCTGGCGGCGTTGCTGGCGCTGCCAGCCCAGGCCGAACCGACCCGGGTGCCGGTCGACCGGCCGGCGATACTCGGCGCCAATAGCGTCTCTGCCAACCTGGTCGCGGCAACACGCGCCGGCCAACGCATCGTGGTGGTCGGCGACTACGGCACCGTGTTGATCTCCGATGACGGCGAGCAGTTTCGCCAGGCCCGCTCGGTGCCTGTGCAATCGCTGCTCACCTCTGTGCAGTTCATCGATGCCCAGCACGGCTGGGCGGTGGGCCACGACGGTGTGGTCCTCACCAGCACCGACGGCGGTGAGACCTGGAGCCTGTTGCGTAAGGCCGACACAGCTGGCGAGGTACTGCTCTCGGTGAACTTTCTGGATGCCCACCACGGCTTTGCTGTCGGCCAGTTCGGCCTGGCGCTGGAGAGCCTAGATGGCGGTCGCAGCTGGCAGCCTTCGTCCCTGGCTGAGGTGCTGGATGATCCGGGGATGCACTTCAATGGCGTGACGAGCACCGCCTCGGGCAAGGTGCTGGTGGTTGCGGAAAACGGCATCAGCGTCTTTTCCGCCAACCGTGGGCAGACCTGGCAACGAGGGGATACTGGCCAGGGTGGTTCGCTGTGGAATGTAATCGCCTTGGAAGATGAAAGCTTCGTCGCCGCCGGGATTCGTGGCCACCTGTATCGCAGCAGCGATGGGTTGACCTGGACGCGTGCCGAGACCGGGGTCAAGGAGTCCCTCACCGGTTTGACCCAACTGGCTGACGGTCGGGTGCTGGTGGTTGGTTTCGGCGGTTATGTGCTGACCAGCGTCGATGGTGGGCGCAGCTTTACGGTGGAAACGCGCAGTGACCGCGCGCCGCTCACGGCAGTGGTCGCTGGCGCGCGTCGAGCAATGCTGTTTTCTGCGCTGGGGGTGGTGAAGAACGCCATCGATGACTCGCGCGCAATTCAAGCAAGCATTGCCCCCGGTCAGCATGCTTCTCCTGACCTACCTGACTGAGGTAGGGCATTACCTCGGACATTGGCACGCGGACCCGGCAGATCAATCTGGCGGGTCACGTGCTGATACCGGACTTCATCGATGCACACATGCAGCCGGGAGAAGGCGGATGCTCCATTCTTCGTGCTGCACTTTTTATACGTGTCGAGATATGCGGCAATTGACCAGGTCAGTAAAAGCCCACCTGTAAGCGCTGTTTTTGTCGGCTCAAGTCGTCGTGGCGCGCGGGCTCGTTGGGACATTTGTCGGCACCGGTGTCGCGGTTTGCAGTAAGGAGGCTGTCGAGGGATTCGTTGTTCAGATGGCCGCGGAGGCGCGGTATTGGGAGGTCGCAACGGTAGAGCGAGAAGTCCTCATGACTCCTCGCTCTTCTTCCGTCACTCAGTAATGATTGGATGTGTCATGTGAACGATCTGCGAGAAACTTCAGCGGCGGTTTTCCTAGCGTCTTGCGAAACATCGTGCCGAACGCGCTGGCACTCTCGAATCCGAGATCGAATGCAACAGCCTGAACGGAATCGCCTTCCGATAGCCGCTCCAATGCGAGCATGATTTGAAACTGTTGCCGCCAGCGTCGGAAACACATGCCCGTTTCTTTGGACAATACCCGAAGCATCGTGCGCTCACTCATTCCGACGATGAGCGCCCATTCAGACATTGTGGTTCGGTCAGCGGGATCAATGATCAGGCGTTCGGCGATTTTCCGTAAGCGCCGATCCGAGGGCATCGGCAGGTGCAATTGTTCCACCGGCACCGTAGCCAGTCGGTCAAGCAAGACGCCAATCATCCGGCTGTCGGGCCCATCGACGTCGCAGTGATCGGGCAAGTGAGATATCTCGATTACGAGTTCGCGCAACAGTGGAGGGACGGCCAGCGTGCAGCAGGACAGGGGCAGAAGCCGGGTCAATTCTGGTTCTATGTATACGCAGTAGAGCTGAAGATCGCCCACGCTCTGCATGCTGTGTTCCATGCCAGCCGGAATCCACAAGGCGGAACCCAGCGGCACCATCCACAGACCCGTAGCGACCTCACAGGTGACGAGCCCACGGGTGACGAGCATAAGCTGCGCGTCATCGTGTTTGTGCGTGGGGAGCTCAAAATTCGCATTGACCAGCTCAACCGCTGAGACTGCGCCGTCAGTTTTCTTGAAGGACAAGGTTTCAAAAGTTTCAATCATGACATCAGATCCTTTAGATCTCAGCCAATCTGAACCAAACATTGTCGGGCTGCGAACCTAATCCGGCAAGTGAGATCATCCGGCATTCGCGGCGCGGGCAATGTTCGACAAGAAGAGGCACGGTACCTGATCGGAACCGCGAGCAAATCGGATTGGTCAGCGGAACCGACAATCGGTACCGACATACGCCAGCACTTCGACGTGCCTCACTTTGCTACCATGCGGTTGCCCCGGTGCCCCCAAAGCATTGGTTGATCGTAGCTTTTGATTTCCCAGTCTTCACCTATCAGGCGTGCCCCAAAACCATACTCCATCCAGAAACCAGACGGTGTCTGCAGATAAAAACTCTGCATATGGTCATTGGAATGCTTGCCAGGCTCCAGCATGATTGGAATGCCTTTATCTCGTGCAATGTCATACCCGTAGCCTACGTCGTCCATAGACTTTGCTTCGAGCATGATGTGATTGAGCGCACCGGCGGGCCTGCCCGGCGCAGCCGCCAGGATCGCCAAGGTATGGTGACGGGAGTTGCAATGCAGAAAAACGGCATCATTGTCGTCCCAGGCGATGTAGTCGGAAATTTTAAATCCCATCACCTGAGTATAGAAGTCGATTGTGGCCTGCACGTCCTTCACCCAGAAGACTACATGACCTAGGCCCAGTCCGTCGGTGGTGTACCCGGAAATGCCACGGCTGGGCGCGAAGGGCGTGTTCGAGACCAGAGGGCCGTAGTAGATTTCACTCTCAACTTCGATCGTGGGTTCGCGAAATTGATAGAGGGCTTTGACCTTTCGTTCGGCACACAGCCCTGGCGAGCCGGGAACGACTTCGATTTGGCGATCCCGTAAAGTTTGTGCCAGAGCCTCAAGTTCCGCCATTGAACCGACTTCCCAACCGACAGTGGCGATTGCGTCGATCTCGGACGAGTTCAGTGTGAGGCGATGATGGTGCTCATCCATGCGTAGATCGACGACATCGGAATCGTGTCGGCGACGCACTTCGAGCCCAAAGACCTTGGTCATCAGATCAAGCCACTCATCTAGCTTGCTGACATTTAAAGCGATATAGCCAAGACTGCTAACACCCATGATTGTTTCCTTATTTTTATTTTGAAATGGTGCTCTGGATCCCATGGCTCGCTATTTGGGCAGGCTAGGGAAGGCAGGTCCTGGATCATAGTAAACAGGGTTGCTTGTGGCCATATGTCGCAGTTTCGCCAATATCAGTTGCGATTTCGCCAATCAGGGACGTTGGTAAACAGCTCGCTAACTGCCGGGTTGACGAGGTGCCCAGCCGAGGGATTTGGGGGTTAGCGGTCCAACAACCAGCTCGACGCGTCTTGCAATGCCACCAGCCATAGAAAACGGTACAACGCCGCATAGGCTTATAGGGCAATTTCGAACAGCGATCCGGACAACGG
Source organism: Pseudomonas sp. GM102 (assembly GCF_000282555.1). NCBI lineage: Bacteria > Pseudomonadati > Pseudomonadota > Gammaproteobacteria > Pseudomonadales > Pseudomonadaceae > Pseudomonas > Pseudomonas sp. GM102. Next base: position 21,824 of record NZ_AKJB01000046.1, read on the forward strand.
AGCTTTCTTCAGGATATCCAGCGGCACAAATTGCCTTGCCGAGGTCACGTACAACGTCTTGCCTTCGATGCCACCAATGGCGACGCCGGTCGGGCAGGGCACTGGCAGCGCAATCACGTGATCGAGATTGCCATCCTCGGCGAAGTGCACCACGCTCCAGCCGTCACGCAGTGCCGTCCATAGCCCGCCGTTGGCGTCAATATCCAGGCCGCTGATGATCCCCGAGCTTTTCGGCACGGTGGCAAATTTTCGTACTGCGCTTGAGCCGGGTTTGAGCATCAATATATTTCCTGAGTCTGGTGCATTGGCGTACAAGGTCTCGCTTTGGGCATGCCATAAGAGGTGATCTACCGCTTCGTTGAGTTGCCAGAGCGGATCGAAAGTACCATCGGTCTCGATGATGCCGATGCGGCTGGTGTTGCCTGCGCCCATCGAAACCCATAGCGTGCCAGAGGTCCGATTGCACACTGCGCGCACGTGCTTGTGGGGCCAGTTCGCCAGCGATTCCACTTGATTGCCGTCGATCAGCACCGCGTTTTTTTCCAGGATCAGCACAGGGAATTGATCTTTGAAGAACACGCCGATAATGGGTTGTTCGACCGGTATTTTCTGGTGCTCGCCGTCAGGCTGATAAAAGCGCAAGGCTGGTGCCAAAGTGTCTAGCCACAACAGTCGACCACTGTTTTCACACCACAGCGGATGACTGCCGTGGATCGTCTGGGGAACGGCACTGATGGCTTGGGCCGAAGAGTCGGTCGCCGCTGACTGCAACTGCGCGCCGATGTAGCGCGCGGCCTCTACCAGTTCCGGCCCCAGCAGTTCTATGCGGGCCATGGTCAGGCGATAGGCCGGGCCGGCCACGCTGATGGCGCCGCGTACGACGCCCTGCGGATCGATCACCGGGGCACCAACACAACGGGTGCCCAAGACGTTCTCTTCATCATCGATGGCATAGCCGCGGCTTTGAATAATGCGCAGCTCGGCCTGCAACCGGCGGCGATCGGTGATGGTCAGTTCGGTCAGCGGCTTGAGGTTGAGGTCGCGAACGATGGGATCGCGCAGTTCGGCAGGCAACGCCGACAGGATCGCCTTGCCCTGGCTGGTTGCGTATACCGGTTTGCGATGACCCAGAGACGCATTCGAGCGCTGTGAGTGAGGGCTGTCGTAACGTTCGAGGGAGACCACGTCGAGTCCTTCAAGGGTGCCGATATAGGACGTCTCGCCCGTCAAATCGCGAAGCGCACGCAGCTGCGAAGAGGCAGCTGACACCAGGTCTGGCATTGAATAAACCTGTTTGGCCATCTCCACGCAGCGAAAGCCCAGGCAGTACTTGCGTCGGCCTGGATCACGCCTTACCAACCCACGAGCCACCAGGGTGGCCAGGATGCGATAGACCGTGGTGCGGGGCAGCGCCAGGCGCTCGGCAAGGTCGTTTTGGCTCATGCCGTCGGTTCTTTCGCTGATGAGGTCGAGAATGTCGATGGCTTTTTCCAGTGAGCCAGTGCCTTCGCCTGTGTTTCTAGTCATGGTTGAGTCTCACCATATGGAACGAATGGGTCAAAGTGCCGTTACCAAGGAGCAGGAGCAGTTTTATCTCACCCTGCGATCTGCAATATTCATCGCCAGACAACTTTTGCCGTGTTGCTAAAGACTAAGTTCAATAAGTGAGTATGTCCATGAGTGAAGATAAACAACAAAAAATATCCAATGCGCAGTCACCCTCTTTAGAAGAGTTGGCGTCCCGGACCAATACCACTTATGTGTCCGATGAAATACTCGATCGCCTGGCGAAAGTTTCCAGCGGTACATTGACCACACAACTATTCAAGCGCGGTTATCGCCAGCCGGTTATGGTCGGCGTCACGCCGTTGAACAAAAAGGTTAAGCCGTTTGCCGGGCGTGCCTACACCATGCGCTTCATCCCGGCGCGTGAAGATCTCGACACTGTCGCCACCGTGACCACCGGCCCCAATCCGGACAACCTGCAATGGTTTGGTGTCGAGCAGGTGACGCCTGGCGACGTGCTAGTAATCGACAGTCGCGGTGATTCCCGAGCGGCTGCCATGGGTGACGTACTGATCAAACGCATGATGTTGCGCGGCGCCAGGGCGGTGATCACCGACGGTGCTTTTCGCGATGGCGACGAGATCTCGCAGATGAATATCCCCACGTGGAGCGCAGGTGTTACGGCTACTTCAAGGTTGTCGTTCCATCACGTCGCTGACTTGCAAGTGCCCATTGGGTGCGCCGACGTTGCGGTGTATCCGGGCGATGTGATTCATGGCGACCGCAACAATGTCACGGTGATTCCGGCGCATCTGGCAGCGGAGCTCGCCGACGTCTGCGAAGCGCAGGACGATCTCGAAAACTATATTGCCCAGCGCATCGGCAGGGGAGATGCGATCTGGGGGGTGTTCCCGGCCAACGACAAGACACGTCACGAATATCAGCAGTGGGTAGCCGATGGTCGGCCGGATCTGCCGCAGGTTGAAAGAGATTGATACCGGCGCTAACGATAACTGTAATAACAGTGATAGCTGGGGAATAAGAGGTGGGGTGTGAGAAAAGTAACCCTGGAAAATTACCAGACCGAAAATCAGATCTTGAATGATGAAAGTCGGACGCGTTACTTAAGGACGGCCAACTTTTTATTGGCGATGACTGAAGTAAGTGATTCGGCTGTTTTGCCGCGCCTTAATGCCGATGAATATATGGTCATTGCACCGCCGGACATTAAAATTGCAGTAACGGCAGGCGACGAGCACATCATGAGCGACGGTAATGATCTGTTTATCGTCCCGCCAGGCGTCAGCAGTGTCGAGGTCAAGGGCCGAGGTCATCTGGTTCGGATCTTCAGCAATCAGGCGACTGATCTAATGCCTTTGGCGAGTAATCACGCTGACTATGTTCATGGGGCGCCGGAGGTTGCAGCTCTGAAACCATGGCCGCAGCCGCTGGAAGGCTATCGGCTGCGCCATTATCCGCTGGAGCGATATGTCGATGTCCGCTCGCCGGGCCGCGCGTTTCGCAGTCGCAACCTGATGGTCAACATCACTGACGTGTACCCAGGCCAGCGCGACAGCAAAAAGCTCAAACCGCACTCGCATCAGGATTTCGAGCAGATCACCCTGACGTGTGCCGGGCGCTTCGTGCACCACCTGCGCACCCCGTGGGGGATTGACTCCACACAGTGGCGGGATGATCAGCACCTGGATGTCGGCAGTCCTGCCGCGCTGACAATCCCCGCCGGCTTGATTCACACCAGTCAGGCCATGGAGCAGGGCTGTTGGCTGGTGGACATTTTTGGCCCGCCCCGGGTTGATTTCTCATTGATGCCAGGGTTCGTGCGTAACGCCGATGAATACCCGATGCCGGAGGCGCCCACCGTCTGAGTCCGCCCAGCCGCGCTTTTACAGAGCCCGGTTGTTATCGTTTTTCCATAAAAACAAAACGGTCGTGGACGCCTCGACCACCGTTCAACTTTCGCACACCGCAGCATCCGTGCGCAGAGGAAATTGCCGTGTCCGTACACCACTCTCAGCAGGCAAGCCCCTACACAGGCTTGTCCATCAACCGCCAGGCTGTTCGTCTTGATCGTGATGACAACCTGCTCATCGCCCGGGTCGACATCGTTGGCGCCACCGCTCTGCAAGGCGAGACGGTCATCACCCGGGAATCCATTGCTGCCGGCCAGAAAGTTGCAGCGCGTGATATTTCTGCCGGTGAGCACGTTATCAAAGGCGGCCGACTGATTGGTGTCGCCGTGAGTGATATCGCAGCGGGTTCAAGAATCCTCAACACTGAATTCAAGCTCGATGATCAAACCCGGGATCCTCTGCCGACCGCCAACGCAGCGGTATTACTGCCTGCAGATCAGCGTGCGACGTTTCAGGGTTATGTGCGCGCCGACGGGCGAGTGGCGACCCGTAATTACCTGGGCGTGTTTATCGTCGGTAATTGCGCGGCGACCGCGGCGCGCAAGGTCGCCGATTGGTTCACTGAAGCCCGTCTGGCGGCTTGGCCCAATGTCGATGGTGTGATTCCGTTCATTCATGAAATCGGCTGCGGCATGGAAATGACCGGCGAGCCCATGGACCTGCTGCGCCGCACCATGAGCGGCAGTATCCGCAACCCGAACATTGCCGGGGCTCTGGTGTTGGCTCTGGGCTGCGAGCGCAACAACATTTATGGCTTCCTCGATCAGGAAAAACTAAGCGCCGCAGCGGATTTTCAGACCTTGGTGTTGCAGGAAGTCGGCGGTACCGCTAATGCCATCGAGCAAGGCATTGCCGCCATCGAAAAAATGTTGCCAGCGGCCAACACCTTCAGTCGTCAGACGGTGTCCGCTGAACACTTGAGCATCGGTATCCAATCCGCCGCGCTGGACGGTTTCTGCGCGGTCTCGGCAAATCCGTCACTGGGTGCTGCGATGGATCGGGTGGTGCAAAACGGCGGGACGGTGATTCTCTCCGACACCGGTGATCTCGCCGCACTGGGTGAGGACCTGCGCAGCCGTGCGGCTGACGCTGATGTTGCTGAGCAACTTCGATTGACTCTGCAAGAATGGCGTACCTACCAGCAGGGGCGTGACACTCGCCTGAACCGGCAGATTTTCACTGACAAGGAAGCGAAGGGGCTATCGACCATTCGCGAAAAAGCCCTGACAGGCCTGAGCCGTGGCGGCAGCACGCCCATTCAGGGCGTGTTTGGTTACGCGCACAAAGTGACGCGTAAGGGACTGGTATTCATGGATGCGCCGAGCTACGAAGCGGTGTCTGCGACCGGGCAGGTTGCCGGCGGCGCCAACATGATCTGCCTCACCACGGGCGGCGGTTCGGGTTTTGGCGCGGCGCTGGCGCCGACCCTGAAAATGGCCAGCACCACCAAGGTCTTCCGCCATCTGAAAGACGATCTGGATCTGGATTGCGGCCCTGTGCTGGACGGGCAGTTTTCGGTCCAACAGATGGGGCAGCGCATTTTCGACAGCCTGCTGCGTCACGCCAGCGGTGAAAAAACCTGCAGCGAAGCCCTTGGTGTCGGTGAAAACGAGTTCGTGCCTTGGCCCAAGGGCGTTCTGGCCTGATTGTGGAGCAAAGAACAATGACAACAGCAGATATGAGCAAAACAATGAGCGCGACGACTGTCCCGGTGAAAAGCCCTTTTATTCGTCTGGACCCCAAGGACAACGTGGTGGTGGCGCGGATGGAAGTCGAACCCGGCACCGCCGTGCCCAACGAAGGCGTCACGACCCTGCAGAAGGTGCCGGCCGGGCACAAGATCGCCACGCGTTTTCTGGCCAAGGGCGAACCTGTGCTGAAGTACAACACAGTGATCGGTTTCGCTTGCGAAGACGTGATCCCTGGCACTTGGGTCCACAGCCACAACATCGCTTTCGATGAGGTAGTGAAGGATTATCGCCACGGTCTGGATTATCAACCGACAAAAATGGTCGCACCGGAGCAGCGGTCGACTTTTCAGGGCATCGTTCGCCCTGACGGCCGAGTCGCCACGCGCAATTACATCGGTGTCTTCACGGTCGGTCACAGCGGTGCAACGGTAGCCCGCAAAATTTCCGCCTGGTTCACTCCGGAGCGCCTGACAGCGTATCCGAACATCGATGGCGTGGTGCCATACATCCATGAGCAGGGCTCTGGTATGGAGAAGACCGGCGAACCAATGGCACTGCTGCGTCGTACCCTGGGCGGCTATATCAAACACCCGAACACAGCGGCAGGGTTGCTGATCGCCCTGGGTGAGGAGCATAACGATCTGGAGTCGTTCCTTCAAGAACAGCAGCTTGAGGTCGGCACAGCGCTGCAAACGCTGGTAATGCAAGAGCTGGGCGGGACGAAACGCAGCATTGAGTCCGGCATCGCCGCTGTCGAAAAAATGCTCGCCCAAGCCAACGATGTGAAGCGTGAAACGGTATCCGCCGAGCACATCATGATCGGCTTGCAATGTGGTGGTTCGGACGGCTTTTCCGGGTTGTCGGCCAATCCGGCGCTGGGCGCGGCCATGGAACTGCTGATCGCCAATGGTGGTACGGCGATCCTCTCCGAGACCTCGGAAATATTCGGTGTCGAGCATACCCTGACTGCCCGGGCAAGGTCGCCTGAAGTGGGGCATAAGCTGGTGGCGCGGATCAACTGGTGGCTTAAGTACAACGAAGGTCGCGACACCCAGATCAACGGGCGAGTCAGTCCGGGCAACAACGCCGGCGGCTTGGCCAACGTACTGGAAAAAAGCCTTGGCGGCGCGAAGAAGGGCGGTAACGCGCCGTTGATGGAAGTCTACGAATATGCCGAACCCGTGACACAGCACGGTCTGGTGTTCATGGACACGCCCGGTTACGACCCGGTGGCCGCCACCGGACAGATTGCCGGCGGGGCCAACATGATCTGCTTCACCACCGGGCGCGGCTCGTGCTTCGGCTCGGTGCCAGCCCCCACCATGAAGCTGGCAAGCAATACACCGATGTACAACCGCATGGTCGCCGACATGGACATCAATTGCGGCATCGTCATCGAAGGCGACGCAACCATCGCCCAGATGGGCGAGCGGATTTTCCAGCAGATTTTGCGTCATGCCTCGGGTGAACCGACCAAGAGCGAGGCGTTGGGCGTCGGACTCAATGAGTTCGTGCCATGGCCGATTGGCGTTGTGGATTAAACCACTGGTTTTGCCGCCGGGCTGACGCGATTTATGTCAGCCCCTTGAACAAACGAGTTTTGGCAGTCTTTCGCTGACGGATTCCGGCTGCCTGCCGTTTGCGCCAAACCTCCTGCAATGGAAACAACACATAACCCTGCCTATCACAATAACTATACGAGGCTGACCCATGAACAAATCCTACACCCTCGATGAGCAACAACCCGCGCAGCCTATTGCGACTGCCCGGGTGGTGCCAGGCGCGGGCGTCCTCAAGGCGACCCATTACCGTTTCGGTATCCTGGCGCTGATCACCATCGTCCTGGCTTTGAGCACGGGTGACCGAGCGGCATTATCGGTGGCCGGTGGCGACATGGCCAAAGAGCTGGGCATCAGCTCCATCGAATTGGGTTATCTGTTTTCCGCCTTTAGTTGGGCCTATGTGATCTTTCTGATTCCCTCGGGTTGGCTGGCCGATCACATCGGCTCGAAGAAGGCCATGATGGTGGCGGTGGTGGTCTGGTCAACCTTCACCGTGTGCATGGGGCTGGTACATTTCATCGGACTGGTGGTGCCGCTACTACTGGCCCTGCGCTTTTTGCTGGGTGCTGCGGAGTCCCCGGTGGGGCCCGCGGCCGGCCGAGTAATCGCCGCCTGGTTTCCGTCGTCGGAGCGTGGTACGGCCGGGGCAATCTTCAATAGCGCGCAGTACTTGTCACTGGCAGTTTTCACGCCGTTCATGGGCTGGCTCTGTCATCGCTTTGGTTGGGAGTACGTGTTCATCATTATGGGCCTGCTGGGGATGGTCATCGGCGGTATCTGGTGGCGCTATTACTATTTGCCGATCCACCACCCAAAAATGAACGCCGCCGAGCTTGAGTACATCCGCGCGGGGGAAGGCTTGGTGGACCTCGAACAACGGCCTTCGGCCAAGCAAGCCGGTGAGCAGAAACGCCATCAGTTGGCCGACATCGGTCGGCTGTTTAAAAGCAGGATGATGGTGGGGATCTTTCTTGGCCAGTACTGCATCAACGCAATCACCTGGTTCTACATGAGCTGGTTCCCGATCTACCTGGTCAAGGAGCGTGGTTTCGACATTCTTCAGGCCGGATTCGTGGCGGCTATTCCGGCGCTCTGCGGCTTGGTGGGCGGGGTGTCCAGCGGCTTCGTCTCGGATGCCATCCTGAAAAGGACCGGCAACCTGAGCATCGCCCGCAAGACCCCGATCACCATCGGCCTGCTGCTCAGTGCCAGCATCATGCTGTGCAATGTGGTGAGCAACGAGATGCTGGTCATTGCCCTGATGAGTCTGGCGTTCTTCGGTAAAGGCTTCGGCTCGTTGGGCTGGGCAGTGGTCGCCGACACCGCGCCGAAAGAGTTGATTGGTACCACCGGCGGGGTGTTCAACGCCATCGGCAACCTGTCTGGAATCATCACTCCAGTGGTCATTGGTTACTTGCTGCAGTCGAGCGGTTCGTTCGCCAGCGCGTTGATCTTTGTCGGTGCTCACGGGCTGATCGCCGTGCTCAGTTATTGGATGATCGTCGGAAAGATCCAGCGTCTGGAGCTAGCCAGGATTGGCTGACCAGCACTGCGACAGTGTGGCCTGTCCCATCAGTTGAGACAGGCCGCTTTCGTTAACCCGTTCTGGCCCTCTACGCTTTGATTTTGCCAAGGGCTGTCTGCACTCTGCCCCGATGCAGGTCCTGCGAGGACCCGCCATGACAAGAATCAACCTTCACGGTGCAAGACATGAAAACCCTGCTGATCACCGGCGCCGCTGGCGGCGTTGCCACCCGCATCCGACCGTTACTGCGCAACCGCTATCGACTGCGTCTGCTGGACCGCATTGCCGCGCCCGACTTGCAAGACGGTGAAACCCGTTTTGTCGCCGACCTATCGAATCAAGCGTCGGTACTGGAAGCGTGTGAGGGTGTCGATGCCGTCATTCACTTGGCGTGCGCGCACAGTCTGGACATCAGCTTCGAAGCCACACTGGACGCTAATTATCGCGGCACGCTGCATCTGCTCGACGCTTGCCAGCGATCGGGCATCGAGCGCTTCGTGTTCGCCAGCAGTCATCACGTGCTGGGTCAGCATCTAACAGAAGACTTTGCGGGTGACGAGGCGCCGATCGCCCCGGATGGTTTCTACGCGCTGAGCAAAGTGTTCGGCGAGGGCGCGGTTGCGCTCTACGCTTATCGTACCGGCTTGCGAGCGTTAAACATTCGTATCGGCAGCGCAGGCGACACTGCCGTGGATGCGCGCCGACTGCGCCTTTGGGTGAGTATTCGCGATCTGGTGCAGTTGATCGACATCGGCCTGAACCATCCTGATCTACGTTGCGACACGGTTTACGGTGTGTCTCGATGCCCGGATGGGCTGTTTGCAAATGCCCGGGCTCATGCGCTGGGCTATCGTCCGCAGGACCTCGCCAGCGAGCATCTGGCCGATGATTTTGTCGTCCTTGCCGACATGTCGCCCAACGAAGGGGCGGGCTTTGTCGGTGGCCCGTACATCCCCCACGCACTGAAGCTGGCATAAGCGATTTGAAGAAAACAACAAGGTAGGTATTGATGAAGATTCGATCGGTCCAGACGCGCATCGTCGAGATTCCCTTCACGGATGGTGGCAAAGGACAAGGGATCACCCCAACCACCTGGAACACTTTGGAAACCGTGCTGATTCGTATCGAAGATAACGATGGAGTGGTGGGGTGGGGCGAGGCATTCGGCTACTTCATCGCCGACTCGACCAAAGCAGTGGTTGAACGTCTGATCAGGCCGATGCTCGAAGGCACCACGGTAGATTCCATCGCACAGTGGAGTCAGCGGATTCAGCGCCAGCTGCATCTGTTCGGTCGATATGGCGTGACGATGTTCGCCATCTCCGGTGTGGACATGGCGCTGTGGGATCTGTATGCCAAACGGGCAAAAAAGCCCTTGTACAAGGTGCTGGGCGAGGGCGAGAACACTCGTCTTTGCACCTATGCCAGTCTGGTGCGCTATGACGATGTCGAGATCGCTCCAAAGATCTGTCGACAGGCGCTGGATGAGGGTTTCGACAGTCTGAAACTGCACGAAATCAACATGGCACCAATCGAGGCCTGCCACGCCGCAACTGGCGGGCGGGTTGCGATTTCGGTCGATGTCAATTGCAGCTGGGACATGGATGTGGCCAGGGACAACCTGCTACGCCTGCGGCAGATGAGCAACATCTCCTGGCTGGAAGAGCCGATTTTCCCACCGGAGGATTTTGCTGCGCTGAACAGTCTGCGCAACCCTGATATACCGATTGCCGCCGGCGAAAACTGGTGCACTGAGCGGCAGTTTCGCCAGGCCATGGAAAGCGGTGCGGTGGATTACATTCAGCCCAGCGTGAGCAAGGTTGGCGGGATCAGCGAGTTCATCAAGATCATGCACGCTGCCGAGCAGCACAAGACCGGCGTGTTGCCCCACAGTCCGTATTTCGGACCGGGTTTTCTGGCAACGTTGCATCTGGCGGCAGCATTTCCGAAGATGATGCAGGTGGAGTACCTATACGTGGATCCTGCGGCCTGGTTGATCGACCTGACACCGATTCGTCAGGGCGCGGCGTTTGTGCTGGGGGATCAACCGGGGATCGGGTTGGCACCGGATGAGGCGGTGGTGTCGAAGTTTCTTCGCGGTTAAGCCCCCGTCAGAAAATCCGCGACGTGGCGGATGAATTGCTCATACAACGCCGCCACCTCGGGAATCGAATCATCGCGCAGACACCCGTGTACCAGCCCCTGACCGATATATAACCGACTGTCAATCCCGGCCTCAAGCAATCGGTGATGGTACTCGATGCCGTGATCGCGCAATGAATCGAACTGTGCGACACCGATGAAGGTGGGTGGCAGTGCGGTGTAGTCAGTCGCCGCCAGCGGCATCGCCAAGGGCGAGTTCCAGTCAGTCCGATCCGGCAGATAACCTTCAATCGATGCCCGTACCGCGGCACTGGTCAGGAACGGTGCATCGGCACATTCATGCGCAGATGACAGGTCCTCGAATGCCGTTAGCACCGGGTAGAGCAGTGCCTGACCCAGCGGCTGTTTCTCGCCTGATTCGCGTAACGCCATGCACAGCGCAGCCGCCAGCGTACCGCCCGCGCTTTCACCGCACACAACCAATCGATCTGATGACAACGAGTTCAATACTCGCCCTGTCCGCAAGGTACGCAATGCGGTCAGCGAATCTTGTAGGGCCGCCGGATACGGATGTTCCGGCGCCAGCCGATACGCCACCGCGACGATCGCAATGTGCAGACGTCTGGCAACCTCGTAGGCAAACCAGTCGTGACTATCCAGTCCACCCATGTTCCAGCCGCCACCGTGCAGGTACAGTAGTGTGGGCCATCCATTTTCAGGTTGTTCGGTTTCAGGCTGGTAGACACGCAAGGTCAGTCCGTCCAGGTCAACGTCCTGCTGCGTCAAGCCTGCGGGCCTGTTGCCAGTGAAGTCGCGGCACAAGGCAAGAAAGGCCGTACGTTTTGCGGCCAGGGAGTTTTCGGACGGCGCGAAAACCAAACATCGCGCAAGCATCGCCTGGATCTGTGGGCTCAAGGGGTAGGGTGCAGGCATTGGGTGTGCGCCCGTAAGCAAGGGAATGAAAACAGCCGCCCAAAGGCAGCTGTCTGGATTGAAGCAACGATCAATCAGGCCATACGCGCCACGCCTACCGGCTCAGGTTTGTTGCGCCCGACGAAAAACGCCACGATCAACGCTCCGATAACGCCCAAGGTGCCCGCCAGCACAAAGCCGGTGGAGTAGGTGCCCGAGTGTTGGATCAGATAACCGGTAATCGTCGGCCCGACGATGCCCGACAGGTTTGCCAGCCCGTGCATGAAACCGCTGGCAGTGCCCACCTGATTGCTTGGCACGGCGTCCTGGATCAGCGCCCAGTAGGCGGGCGCAGTAAGCATCAGGAAGCCGATAGCGACGGTCATGATGCCGACCGCCAGATTCACGTTCTCCACCAGTCCGGTGAGGCCGATGCAGAACGCGGCGATCATCAACGAGGTGACCAGCACGACCTTGCGCGAGAACATCTGCTTGCCCGTGCGGCGGAAGATGTAGTCCACCAGAAGCCCGCCCGACAGGTATCCCACGGCACCGACAATCCACGGCAACGAGTTGACGATGCTCATGTTCTGCAGACTCACACCTTTGGCGTCCACCAGATAGCTTGGGAACCAGGTCATGAAGAAAAACAGGATGTAGTTGTAGCAAAACAGTGAGATGCCCATAAGCAATACCGAGCGGTTGCGCAGCACATCGCGAAACGAAGCTTTCTTTCCTGCCACGTTCGCGTTGTCTTCACGACCTTGGTTGATCAGTGCGAGTTCTTGCGGACTGACTTTGGGGTGCTGAGCCGGGGTTTCAGTGGTCAGCCGCGCCCAGGCCACGACCCAGAACAAACCCATCACTGCCATCACCACAAAGGCCACTCGCCAGCCGAGCCACAAGGCCATGAAGCCGATGATCGGGCCGGCCAAGGCCCCACCGATCGGGCCGCCGGCCTGATTGATGCCTGCCGCACTGGCGCGTTCCTTGATTGGGAACCAGGTGTTCACCACTTTGTTGGCAGTGGCTGAGTTCGGGCCTTCACCGGCACCGAAAAATGCCCGCACCACCAACAATGACCAGAAGTTGAAAACCAATGCGGTGATGCCGCACACCAACGACCAGCCACCCATAGACCATATCAACACCTGGCGACCTCCGAAACGGTCGGACAAATAGCCGCCGATGACATTGAATGAGGCATAACCGACGGAAAATGCGCTGAAAATGAGGCCCTTTTCAACGGGCGTCAGATGAAAATCCTGAGTGATGAAGGGCATGGCAATCGACAGGGCCGCGCGGTCGATATAGTTGATGATCATGGCCATCAACAACATGAACAGAATCGTGGAGCGATATTTCTTTTTATTGTTAGGCATGAACCACCTCTAGGGGCGTTGGGTAAGCGGACAGGTTTCTGTTCTTCACCCTACGTTGCGCTTAGGCGCTTGCACATTGGCGTGTCACCGCAGAGCTGCTGACGTTCCAATACCTGAGACAAAAGCAGGCTTTAGTCCGATTCATGAGGTGGCTACTGAGCAAAGCCAGGCTTTCGCAGTTGATGGAGGGCAGTCTCAGATCGTGGGACAACCCGGCGTTCTTGGTCTGTAGGACGTGCCTATAGCATTGGCAGTTACATCCGCGCGTGTGAACTTCGTATATCGAACCGCCGCGCGATGCGAGCTCACGTACTGGTGCGTGGTCGCCATAAAAATAAGCCACTCCCTGAGTCAGATAACGCACATGAATAAAAAATATCGTTGGGTCGTCGCTGCCTTACTATTCTTTGCTGGCATGCTGAATTACCTCGACCGCGCCGCCTTGTCGGTGGCCGCTCCCTTGATCAAACAAGACCTGAAAATCGACGACGCGCAGATGGGGGTTCTGTTCAGCAGTTTCTTTCTGGGTTACTGCGTGTTCTGCTTCGTCGGCGGTTATGCCTCCGATCGTTTCGGACCAAAACGCGTGTTTGGTTGCGCGGCGGCGTTCTGGTCGATGTTCTGTGGTCTCACCGCCTGGATGGGGACCTTCACCCAATTGTTGATCTGTCGGGTGTTGTTCGGCATCGGCGAAGGCCCTATGGGCAGCACAACCAACAAGACCGTTACCAACTGGTTTCCTCGTGAGGAAGCGGCGTTCGCATTAGGTCTGTCCAGTTGCGGCCAGCCGTTGGGCGCCGCAATTGCCGCCCCGGTGGTGGGGTTAGTCGCCTGGCACTATGGCTGGCGTGTGTCGTTCGTGGTCATTGCCATGCTGGGGCTGGTGTGGCTAGCGGCCTGGTGCCTGATGTTCAAGGACACGCCTGCGCAACATCCACGAGTGACAGCCCAGGAACGCGAGCTGATCGAAAATAGCCGAGCCCGACAGCCGGTGGCCGGTGAGGCGGGTAAATACAGTGTCTGGCACTACATTTTTTCCGTGCCGGTGTTGGCCGTGGCGTTCGCCTATTTCTGCTCCAACTACGTGATGTATTTCTTCCTGACATGGTTGCCCAGTTACCTGACTGACTATCAGCACCTGGACGTCAAGAGTATGAGCATCATCGGCATGATCCCTTGGGTGGGCGCAGCGATTGGTTTTCTCGCCGGAGGAACCGCTTCGGATGCGATTCTGCGCAAGACCGGCAAGGGCGTGTTCGCCCGTAAGTCGATCCTGATCCTCGGTCTGGCGGTGGCAGCGGCTTGCGTGCTGATGGTGTCCAGAACCAGCGACCTGACCAGCGCTGTGGTGTTCATTACCCTGGGGAACCTGTTTCTGTTCATGTCGCCACAGCTGTGCTGGATCCTGTTGCAGGAAATCGTGCCGTCCGAGCATATCGGCGGCACCGGTGGTTTTGTCCACTTGCTGGCGAACCTTGCGGGGCTGCTGGCGCCAGCCTTGACCGGCTATGTCGTGCAATATGGCGGCGGTTACAACACAGCCTTTGTGCTGGCAAGCATTGCAGCAGCGGCGGGCGCAGTGGTGGTGTTGGTGGTAGTGCGAGGTGTCAAGCCCATGAAACCGGTCGAAACGATCACAGCCGATGCCACTTGAATCAGTGATGACGCAATCGTAGCGGCGCTTGCTTTTCTATACCTCTAGGCCGCGTACGCTTGGCGCGCCGGCACCGCCAGAGTGACCGCGCGCACCGACGATCCTGCACTCAAACCCAGGTTGTGGCGGTGCTGGCATCGACAATCAATGTTCCTGCGGCGACCCATGCCGGGGCGGTGGTGATTCGGCATTCGGCGAACTGCCGGTTATGGATCAGGTAGTCCTGCGCCAGTTCCCCTGGAGTGCCGATGCTAAGTTGCAGGACCTGGCTATCGCGCACCGCGCGGATTTCATCGGTGGCGCACTCGATCAGCGGACCGCCGTCGAAGATGTCGATGTATTCCTTGAATCCGAAACCTTCGGCCTTGAGCATGCCCAGGGTGGGTTCTGTATTGGGGTGAACCCGGCCGATCGCCGCCCGGGCGGCTTCTGGCAGCAGGCAGGTCGGCAGCGGAAACTTGGGCATCAGCTCGGCGATAAAGGTCTTGTTGCCCTGGCCGGAGAGGTAGTCGGCGTCGGCAAAATCCATCTTGAAGAAGTGCCGGCCCAGGCCTTCCCAGAAGGGCGAGATGCCCTGTTCGTCCGAATAACGCGCATCTCTGTAATCACCTGTCGAGAGGTGGTCAGTCGGGGGTGTCGATCTTGCTCGGATGCAACGGTCGCGGCATTGCCCTGTCCACGGCGTTAGGCAGGCATCTGGCAGCGAAGCTGTCGGGGGCGACGCAGGACTTCCCGTTCCCGATCACGCCCCTGTGCAGAATTCCATTCCACGGCTTGCAACGCCTCTATCTGGCAGCGGGGGATTGAGAGGAGGGCGTACAGCCCCCTGAAGCGGTCAAAATAATGGAAGGGTGTAACTCACGATCAATCGGTTTTCGTCGATATCGCGCAGGTAATTCGAGCGCAACGCAGCGTTGCGCCAAAGCACGCTGACATTCTTCAGGGCGCCACTCTGGACGGTGTAGCCCAAGTCGGTGTCGCGCTCCCACTCACGGCCCTCTCCGGCAACGGTCGCCGGGTTGGCGTGATCGGCCTTGGTATAGCGGGTGGCGAAAGTCAGGCCGGGAATCCCGAGGGCGGCGAAGTCGTAGCTGTAGCGCAGCTGCCATGAGCGCTCGCCGCGCTCCATGAAGTCGTTGGCCATCATGTAGTTGGTCAGGTAAGCGTCGGTACCGACCACATACGGCATGGCAGTCGAACCACTGAGTCCCTGGTAACCAAGGCCAACCCCATGACCGCTGAGCGTGTAGCTGAACAGCGCGTTGAGGGTGCGATTGTCGACCTTGCCGGCACGTGCGTCACCGGCCTCATTGCTGATGTAGTAGCGCACATCGCTTTTCAACGCGCCGAGCGGGAGCGCCAGGTTGTGTACCAGGCCGATGTACTGCTGTCGGTAAATGTTGTCCAGTTCACCGTATTGGTAGCTGAGGGTCAGATTTTTGCCGATCGCGTAATCCGCGCCGCCCAGTTTGAAATCGTCGGCATCCGGTGTGCTGCTGAAGCGTTTGTTTTTGTTTACCAGGGTCAGCGATTGGTTGTGCGAGTAGTCGCGCAAGGTGGTGCGATTGATATCACCAAAGGTGAACGTGAGATTGTCGAGCTCTTTGGCGGTCAGGATGCCGGCTTGAAAAGTCTGCGGCAGGATTCGTCCGGTGCTGGAGGCAATGGTCGGGTATTTGAGAATCTGTGTGCCGACTTTCAGTTCGGATTTGGATACCCGGACCTTGGCCGCTAAACCGAATTTGCTGTACTGATCCGGCGCTCGCCCGTCATGGCCAACCGGCAACAAACCGGTGCCGCTGCGATCAGGGCTGGAGTCGAGTTTGAGCCCCAGCATACCCAGCGTATCGACGCCAAAACCGAGCGTGCCCGGGGTGTAGCCCGAACGAAAATCCAGCACGAAGCCTTGCGCCCATTCTTCTCGTTTGGACACCCCGGCATCTTCGCGAAAATCCCGGTTCATGTAGAAGTTACTGGTTTGCAAAGTGACATGGCTGTCGTCGGCAAAACCTGCAGCGAACGCTGACGGGGCGAACAGACCGAGAGGGAGCAGGGTGGTGCCCAGAAACGCTTTCTTATTATTGTGCATGGTCTCTCCAAGGGAATTGCGGGCATGGCGTGGCCATGCCGCGCAGAGTGCAGCGTTATTTTTGTTGTTGGGGGATGAAGCGGTTTGTCAGGCCAGTACGCCAATCTGCCACGGGCAAAACTCATCCTCGCCCAGGCCATTGAGTTCGCTTTTGGTCTTCTCGCCGGACGCATGGGCCAGCAGGCGTTCGAAGATCTCCTGGCCCATTTCCTTGATGCTCTTGTCGCCGTCGATGATCTGCCCGCAGTTGATATCCATGTCATCGCTCATGCGGTTGAACATGGGCGAGTTGCTGGCGAGCTTGAAGGTTGGCGCGGGAACCGAGCCAAAGCACGAACCGCGTCCGGTGGTGAAGGCGATCATATTGGCCCCGCCAGCGATCTGGCCGGTGGCAGACACTGGGTCATAACCGGGGGTGTCCATGAACACCAGGCCATGAGTCGTGACCGGATAGGCGTACTCATAGACATCCATCAAGGGGGCATTGCCGCCTTTCTTGGCGCCGCCGAGGGATTTTTCCAGCACATTGGCCAAGCCGCCGGCATTGTTGCCGGGGCTGACCCGTCCATTGATCTGAGTATCGCGACCTTCGTTGTACTTGAGCCACCACTCGATGCGTTCGATCAGCTTGCGGCCGACCTGCGGGGTCACCGCCCGCGCTGTCAGCGTGTGCTCCACACCAAAAATTTCCGAGGTTTCCGAGAGAATCGCCGTGCCGCCATGGCGCACCAGAATGTCTACTGCCGCACCCAGCGCCGGGTTGGCCGACAGTCCCGAGAAGCCATCGGAGCCGCCGCACTGCATGCCGATCATCAAGTGTTCGGCCGACACCGGCTCACGCTTGACCCGATTGGCTTCGGGCAACATCGCCTCGATCAGTTTGATGCCTTGTGCCACCGCGCTTTTCACGCCGCCGACATCCTGGATCACCAGGGTCTTGAGCAGATCGTTTATCTCGAGTTTTTCTTGCGCGATGAAACCGTCGATGTTGTTGCGTTCGCAGCCCAAGGCAATCAACAAACCGCCAGCGGTATTCGCATGGCGGATATGCCCGGCGATGGTTCGACGCAACAGGTCCATGGGCTCGCCGGTCATTTCCATGCCGCAGCCGATTTCGTGAACGAACGGCACCACGTCATCGATGTTGGGGTAATCCGCCAGGTGTTGTTCGTCAAAGTGGTTGGCGATTTTCCGGGCGACGGTCGCGCCGCAGTTGCCGACTACGAATACGCCCAGGTAATTGCGCGTTGCTACGCGTCCATCCTTGCGCACGATGCCCTGGAAGGTTGCACGCTGTTCCGGCGGCAGCAGGTCGGTGGGCACGTAGTCAAGGCCGTAGCGATAGTCGCGGTCGGTTTCGCCAAAGGCGATGTTGTGGCTGTGCATCCAGGTACCAGGCGCCAGGTCTTCGCTGGCATAACCGATGACCGTGTTGTATTTGAGCACTGGATGGCCTTGCCCGATCCTGCGCGTGGCGATCTTGTGGCCCAGCGGTATTTCTTGCAGGGTCGTTATACCTTCACCGGGAATCGGTGTACCGCCAGCGATGGCGACACGGGCGACCACGACATTGTCGGCAGGGTCGAGGCGAATGACGGGGCTGACTTCACGGGTAGTCATGGAACTCTCCAGTTCTTGTTATTGGGTTGTCGATGGGTTTTGTGCCCATCGACATGTGCATCAGGCCATGGCGCTGAGGGACTTGAGGAGGGCTTTGCTTTTCTGTTTGGCGATACCTTCCCACAGGCCTTGCAGGTACATGATGCCCAGTGCGCGGTCATACAGGCCGTAGCCCGGTACGCCAGTTTCACCCCAGATCATGCGACCGTGGTCCGGCCGGGCGTAGCCGCTGAAGTTGGCGTCATGCAGGGCACGCATGATTTCCGCCATGTCCAGGGAACCGCACTCGGTCGGGTGGGCGCACTCGTAGAAGTCGCCGTTATCGGCAACTTTCACATTGCGTAGATGCACGTAGTGCACGCGTTGGCGGGCGGCGAATTCGTTGATAAAGGCCGGCACATCGTTGTTCAGGTCCGAACCGATGGTGCCGCTGCACAAGGTCAGGCCATTGGCTGGCGAGTCGATAATGTCGAGCACGCGCCGATGGTCTTCGATGTTCTTGATGATGCGTGGCAGGCCGAACACCGAACGGGGCGGGTCGTCGGCATGCAGCGCCAGCTTCAGGCCCAGTTGTTCGGCCACGGGCACCAGTTTCCCGAGGAAATACTCAAGGTTGCTCCACATCTGCTCGGTGCTGACGCCTTTGTATTCTTCCAGCAGTGCCTGGAGTTTCTCCGGTGGGTATTTGGTGCCAATTCCCGGCAGCGGAATCACACCGCTGGAGACATCGAGCTTGTCCACCAGCGCGGCCTCGAACGCCAGGGTGTTGGAGCCGTCCGGCAGTTGATACTCCATGTGGGTGCGGGTCCAGTCGAACACCGGCATGAAGTTGTAGCAGACAATCTTGATGCCGCTGGCGGCAAGGTTTTTGAGCGTTTCGATGTACTGCGGGATCAGCGCTTCGCGACCCGGTTTGCCGAGCTTGATCTCTTCATGCACACGGAAACTGTCGACCACGTCCATCTTCAGGTTGTAAGCCGCAGCGGCGCTGCGCAGGCTCTGGATGCGATCCACAGGCCAGACTTCGCCCAGCGGCATGTCGTACAGCGAGGAAACAATGCCGTACAGACCTGGAATCTGGTTGATGTATTGCAGGCTGATCGGGTCTTTCGGACCGTGCCAGCGGAAAATCATTTTCATCGGGGATACCTCATTCACGCCTTGTTGTCAGGATGCGCTTTTTAGTTCGAAACGCTTGATCTTGCCGACGATCAGCCAGTAGCTGAGGACCGCCAACACCCCGTGGGCACCGACGTAGATCAGTGCGCCTTCGAAGGAACCGGTGCTTTGCAGGATGTAGCCGATCACTACCGGAGTAATGATCCCAGCCGTGTTGCCGAAGGCGTTAAACACGCCGCCCGTGGTGCCGATCAGCTCTTTGGGCGCAGTGTCCGCCACCACGGTCCAGCCCAGTGAGCCAAAGCCCTTGCCGAAGAACGCCACGCTCATCAGCGCCACGACCAGCCAGGCGCTGTCGGCGTAGTTGCATAGCACGATGCTGGAACTGAGCAGCAGGCCGATGGTGATCGGGGTTTTACGGGCAAGGCTCAGCGAGCCGGTCTTTTTCAATAGCTGGTCGGAAATGAAACCACTGGAGACGCCGCCAACCAGGCCACACAGTGCGGGGACCGCCGCGACGAAACCGGCCTGGAGAATGTCGAAGCCACGCTCCTTGACCAGATAGATCGGGAACCAGGTCATGAAGAACCAGGTGATTGAGGTAATGCAGTACTGGGCGATGAAAATCCCTACCAGCATACGGCTGCGAAACAGCTGGCCGATTTCCCCGAGCTTCATGCCTTTGCTTTGTGCAGCCTTGGCCTTGAGCCCTTCGAGGTCTACCAGACCGCCGTCCGCGCGGATGTATTCGAGTTCCTCTGCGTTCATTTTCGGATGATCGACAGGCAGGTAATAGAGCTTCCACCAGACCGCGCCGATCACCAGGCCGATCAGGCCCATGATGATGAACACGTATTCCCAGCCGAACCGGTAGCACAGCCAGCCCATGATCGGCGTGAACAACGCCAGCGACAGGTATTGCGCGCTGTTGAAAATCGCCCCGGCAACACCCCGCTCAGAGGAAGGGAACCAGGCCGCGATAATGCGCCCCGAGGCAGGGCCGACGGGAGATTCGGCAGCACCCAGCAGAAAGCGCAGCGCCAGCAGCAGGGGAACAACCATGCCGATGAAGTGCACCATGCCCATCATCACGGTGAAGCAGGACCAAACCACAATGGCGAGCATCATCGAACGCTTGGAACCGATCCAGTCGGTCAGCCAGCCGGAAGGAATGAGGAAGATCACATAGGCCCAACTGAAGGCGGAAAACAGATAACCCATTTCCACCGAGCTGATGCCCAGTTCCTTGCCCATATCGGTACCGGCCACCGACAGTGCGGCGCGGTCACCGGTGCTCAGGGCCAGCACGATGGTGATCAGCGCGAGTATCAGGAATCGGTAGCTGGTTTTGGCCACAGCAGGCCTCGCAGCAGCAGTGTGGCAAGCACTCGTGCCGGTAATTGCAGGCTGGTCCGGGGCGCCGGCCAGCGCATAGCGCTCAGTATTGTTCATTTTGTGCCTCATATAATTGTTGTTGTCGCGAGTGCGTCAGGCGCGGGCACGCAATACCCGCGTTCTGAGTGGGTGATCAGGCTGCCTGCCGGTCGGTGTCCTGTGTGTAATCGATGGCGACCCATTCGAAGTAGGTCTTCAGTTCGGTGATCAGCGCCACATGAGCCGGGTGGGACAGGTAACGCTGCACGGCGTCGGCGTCATCGAAGCTTGACTCCAGCAAGTAGTCCCAGCAGATCGGCCGATCCAGTTCATTGGCCGAGACTTTCCAGTCCCGGACAAAATCGATGTCCTTGGGCAGGTCGCGCATCCACTGGATCAGATGCGTCTCCAGTTCGATGTTTTGCTCCCCGCCAGGCAGGCGGCGGAACATCACAATGTGCTTCATCATTTTCCGGACTCCTTATTCGCCGAGTAGCCAGGCCGGGGCGTCCTGCAACGCCACGGGGCGCAGAAAACGTTCCAGTGCGGCATAACCCACCGAGGTGCTTTGTGGCTGGGTTGACGCCGGCCACGGTCCGCCGTGCTGTTGCGCGGCGGTGACGGCCACGCCGGTCGGTACACCGCTGAACAACACCCGCCCGGAGATCTGGCGAGCGGCGCGGATCAGCGCGAGGTTGTCCTCGCTGGCCTGCTCGAAACCCCACAGCGTCGCAGTCAGGCTGCCGCCGATGGCGTTCAGTACATCGATGGCCTGAGCCACGGACTTGACCTTCAGCACGACTGCCGCCGGACCAAAGACTTCTTCGCGCAAGTGCGCATCCTCGATAAAGGCCTGGGCATCAACGGCGAACAACCTGGGTGCCGGACCGTCGGTATCGGCATGGGGTTGCAAGAGCGGGGTTGCCGCCGAGGCTTGCTCCAGACGAGTAACGCCGTCATCAAAACCACGGCGCATGCTCGGTGTGAGCATCCGGTGAGTGCTCAAGGGTTGCAGGGCCGCGGCGAACTGCTCGATAAAGCGCTCGCTGGCCGGATGCTCGAACAGCACGATCACACCGGGGCTGGTGCAGAACTGGCCGCAGCCTAAAGTGATGGATGCCGCCAGCGTCTTGGCCAGATTTTCACCGTCGCGCTCAAGGATTTCCGGTAGCGCGAGCAACGGGTTGATTGAGCCCAACTCGCCAAAGAACGGAATGGGGCGAGGACGTTGGTTCGCAACTTTCCATAGCGCGGTACCACCTTGGTAGGAGCCGGTAAACGCCACGGCGGCAATGTGCGGGTGTTGCACCAGATGCACGCCGGCTGCGCGGGATGCACCTTCCACCAGCCCCAGCAAACCGGCCGGCAAACCTTGTGCGGCGAGTACACCCAGCGCCACTTCGTGCACGGCGCGAGACAATCGCGGGTGCCCGGAGTGCGCTTTCACCACCACCGGACAACCGGCGGCCAGGGCTGATGCGGTATCACCACCGAGCACGGAAAAAGCGAACGGAAAGTTGCTGGCCGAGAACATCGCCACTGGGCCCAGCGCCTGTTGCACGCGAGTAAGACGCGGTCGGCCGGCCGGTGGTGAACCTACAATGGCTTGGTCGTCGACCACCGCGTAAGGCATACCGGCTTCGACCGCATCGGCAAAGCCGCGCAGTTGGAAGGCGGTGCGCGCGACTTCGCCGGTCAGGCGCGCCACGCCCAGGCCGGTTTCTTCATCGGCAATGGCGATCAGTTCGACTTGATGCCGCTCCAGGGCGTCGGCCAAGCCGTTCAGCAACTGGACGCGCAGGTCTGCGTTCGACTCGGCCCATAAGGTTGCCGCGTTAGCCGCTGCCGCCACAGCTTGATCGATCAGGATTATTTCCGGGCTTTTCATGAGCGATCTCCTTGAGGTTCCAGGTGATAGCCACGGCCGCTGTAATCGAAGTCCACCAGTTCGTTGATGGTGACTTCTTTGTCGGCGGGGGATGCGTAATAGGCTCGAATCTCCTTGATCAAGCCGGTTTGTTCGTCGAATACGTACCACTCGTCACCGCGTAGGGCAGTACCGAGCTTGCCTTTCCAGTGGGTCCATTCGATCACTGCTTCCGGGCTGTCATGACTGACCAGGATTTTTTCGATGGTCCATTGAGAGCCGAGATTTTCCACGCACCAGACCCATTTGGCGGCGATGGTTTGGGCGCTGCGCCACGGAATTTCTGGCAAACCGGCGGGAAAGTAGTGCACGGCATCCGGGGTGAAACACGACACCAGAGCGTCGTAGTCCGCGGCGTTGCAAGCGTCGAAGTAGCGGCGGATCAATGCGGCGTATTGGGCCTGTCTCATCACTTACTCTCCTGGGCGGCGAAAATACTCGGGATCGGCTGGCGACCGGCGGCGACCCAGGCGTGATAGTCGGAAACCGCCGCAGGGCTCGGCGGGTAGATGCCCCACAACGCTTCGCCCGAGGCGATGCGCATGGCCAGGTACTCTTCGAGGTCGTCTTGCAACGAGCAGTACTCGGCCAAATCTGCCGCTAGGTGCGCGGGGATCACGGTCAGGCCATCGGCGTCACCGACGATCACGTCACCGGGATAGATCGCCACGCCCGCACAGCCAATCGGCACCTGCAGGTCAGCGACATGGTGGTAGGAAATTCGTGTGGTCGCGGTGATTTCCCGGGCATAGGCGGGCAGAGGGAGGGCGGCGATTTCGCTGCCATCTCGCAAGGCCCCGTCGGTGACAATCGCCTTGGCGCCACGCGCCAGCAGCCGGGTTACCAGAATATTGCCGGCCGAGGCCGCGCGAGGATCGTTCTGGCTGTCGATCACCAGTACATCGCCGGGCTGAATCTGTTCGACACCTTGCCATTGCAGATTGTCACCGTTGGGCTTGGTGGTCATGGTGCCGTACGTGTCGATGTCTTCGCGGGCCGGAATGAATCGCATGGTGTAGGCACGACCGGCGAAGGGCTTGATATCTTTACTCATCGGGCGCAGACCGACCAGTGCCGGCTGGCGAAAGCCCAGCTTGAACAATTGTGTGGTCAACGAGCCGCTGCTGCAGGTCGCGAGCATGGCGAGTACTTCGTCGCTGACGGCCACTTGGCGATTGGCCGAGTTGTCGTAGGCATCAGCATACTGGTGGATCGTGGTCATTGTTGTTCTCCTGAAGATCAGCGGTTCAACTTGAAACAGTGCAAGACGTAAATTCCCGCAATTTGGGATGTGGGTTTTGCTTGCTGGCCTGATATGGATCGATCCTAAGACTTGATTGACTTATTTCAAACGCCGCATATCGTGGGTCTCTATCAGAGTTCCATATGGTGGGAATTTGTCATGGCGACAGTAGAAGGCACCGGTGCACTGGAAAAGGCGCTGGACGTGCTCGAGGCAATCGGCTCCGCCCCTCAAGGCCTGAGCCAGAGCGACTTGGCCGAGCAGGTGGCCCTGCCGCGCACCACGCTCTACCGGATCATCGCCAGCTTGGTGGAGCGCGGAATGATTCGCCGTGATCCGCTGCGCAAGGTCTACCGCTTGGGTTTTCGCTACCTAGAACTGGTGCGCAACGCCTATCTGATGCCGGACCTGGTGGCGGCCGCCAGTTTCGAGTTGCGCGCCCTGCGTGACCTGACCGGGGAAACCTCGTACCTGGCGGTGCTCGACGGTAATCAGGTGTTGTCACTGGAACGCTGTGACGGTGCACATAGCACTCGCTCAGCTGCAGCCCTGGGGCAAAGTAAACCGGTGTATTGCACCGGGCAGGGCAAGGCGATTCTCGCCGCGCTGGATGAAGCCAGACGTGAAGAGATCATCAAGGGCCTGACACTCACTGCACTGACGCCCCTGACCATCACCGATCGCCGTCGACTGCATGCCGAACTGCAAATCACCCGTGCCCGCGGTTACGCCATCGATGATGAAGAAATTGTCTTGGGGGTGCGCTGTGTCGCGGCGGCGATCCGCGACAACTTGGGTAAAGTTCGCGGTGCCTTGAGCGTCGCTGGACCGGCCTATCGCCTGACGCTGGAACGCCTGGAATTACTGGGGCCGGAACTGACCGACGCGGCCCGCCGGGTTGGTGCTCAGTTAAGCGAGTCGCAAGTGCGCATCGCCGACAGTGAAGTGCAATTGGTGAAAGGGCCCTGGGCGTTTAACGGTGCATTTGCGCGCTGGTGCCATGGGCAACAATGCCTTTATTGGGCTGACACCCTGGCACCGACGATTCGAGTCCTGGATGCAAAAGGCGAGCGGGTTTTCGCCCGTCTCGATGCGCCGGTGCAGGCTATGGAATTGCATCGCGAAGGGCTGTTGATTGCGCATGGTAATGGCTGGTCATTGCTGGACCGGCAGGGGCAGGAGCATCCGCTGCCGGGTTGGCCAGGCAAGCCTTTGCTCGGACTTGCCAGTCACCCGAACGGCAGCCTTTGGGCCTGTTTGAGCAATGCTGGCGGTTGCAAGGTTGGCGAGTTGACCGCGCAAGGCGAGTTGCGCTCGCCCTGGTCGTTTCAGGAGCGTATCAGTGCATTTTGTTGGGACGCCGATGGGCAAACCTTGTATGCCGTGGGCCCTGACACCGGCAGCGTGTATGTGATGCAGTTTGGCAGCAGCAGTGTTCGCCGTCTGGCCTCGCTGCCCAAGGGTTCAGGACGACTCAGTGGCTTGGCACTGGACAACGAGGGAGGGGTTTGGACCACCCTGCGTGATGGTTGGAGTCTGGTGCGGCTCAATGCTGACGGCAGTCTTGACCGCATGATAGGGCTACCAGTGCCAAGCCCGACCGATCTGGCTTTTGGTGGGCCGAACAAAGACATCCTGTACATCACCAGTGCCCGGCATGAACTGAGTAGGGAGACACTCGGCACAGCGCCGGCTTCAGGTTGTTTGTTTCAGATCAACCCCAAGGTCATTGGGGTTGATGCGCACCAAGCGGCATGGGGAGTGAATCGCAGGGGGCTCGATGGCTAGGTTTCGCACCGCACCACGACCAACCCCATAATGACCGCCGCCGCCAACATTCCCGCGGTCATGAAGATATACGCCGCCCCCGGATTACCAGTCAGGCCGATCAGATAACCGACAATCCATGAGCCGAGAAACGCCCCCAGCGCGCCACAGGCATTGATCAGCCCGATAGCGCCGCCGAATACGTTGGCCGGCAGCAGTTCGGGGATCAGCGCGAAGAACGGACCGTAAGGTGCGTACATCGCCGCCGCCGCGATAGTCAGCAGACTGAATGACAACCAGAAGTGCGTCGAACCCAGCAGGTAAGAGCCGAGAAACGCCAGGGCGCCCAGCGCCAGCAGCGGCCAGACGAACAGTTTGCGTTGGCCGGTTTTGTCCGAGGCCCAGGACACCGCCAGCATCGTCACTACCGCTGCCACATAGGGCACGGCACTCAGCCAGCCAGTGGTGACGATGTCAGAGGCCGAGGCCTGTTTGATGATCGACGGCAGCCACATGATGAAACCGTATACACCGATGCTCCACAGCGCATGCACCAGGCACAGCTTGATCACCAAGGGCGAGGTGAAGGCCTGACGGTAGTTGCGCACCACCTTCATGCCTTTTTGCTCGTTGACGAGGGTGGCAGCCAGTTGGTCTTTTTCTCCTCGACTCAGCCAGCTGACTTCTTCAGGTTTGTCCCGCGCCAGACGCCACCAGACAAAAGCCCAAAGCACCGCCGGAGCGCCTTCAATGATGAACATTTCACGCCAGCCCCAAGCGTGGATCAAGTAGCCGGAGACCACCGACATCCACAGCACGGTGATCGGGTTGCCAAGGATCAGAAAGGTGTTGGCCCGTGAGCGTTCCTTGCGGGTGAACCAGTTGCTGATGAAGATCAGCATGGCGGGCATTACCGCGGCTTCCACCACGCCCAGCGAGAAACGAATGATCATCAGCATCGGGATATTGGTCACCAGACCTGTGGCCATGGCGCAGAATCCCCACAGGATCAGACTGCAGAACACCAGTTTGCGCACGCTGTAGCGTTGGGCATAGATGGCGCCGGGCACCTGGAAAAAGAAATAGCCGAGAAAGAACAGTGCACCGATCAGCGAGGAAGTGCCCTTGCTGATGTTCAGGTCCTGCTCGATGCCGGAGGCGCTGGCGAAGCCATAGTTGGCTCGGTCAAGGTAGGCAAGACTATAGGTGATAAAGATCAGGGGGATGAGATAGAACCAGCGTTTGGTCGCGAAACCTTCCGACTTCGACTGGGCTGTGACGCGGGTGTCTCCGGTAGGGAGAGCAGTATCTCTGACGGTACTCATGAATGGCCCTTCATTGTTGTTGTAGGCGAGGGTGTTGCATTCAGGTGAAGCGGATCAGGTCTGAGGTCGTCGGCGACAAGCTAGGGGCGGGGTGGCGTGCCAACGACGGCCCCAGATATCTCAGGGGCGAGCCGCCGTGCCGTCTGGCAGTCGCGCATTGGTCCAACTCGGAATGCCGCCCTGGCACGGATAGCATTTGGCTTTCTCTTCGTCGATGTCCACGCCGATGCCCGGGCGGTCACTGAGGTAGGCGTAGCCTCGGTCGATTTCCGGGCAACCGGGGAAAACGTCCAACAGGTTGTCGTTGAGCGGGGTCCATTCCTGGATGCCGAAATTGGTGGTGCTCAGGTCCAGGTGTAGATTGGCGGCGACGCCGATTGGCGAGATGTCGCCCGGACCGTGCCAGGCGGTGCGTACGCCGTGGAACTCGGCGAAGGTGGCGATCTTTTTCGCCGGGGTGATGCCACCGACCGTGCTGACGTGGCAGCGAATAAAGTCGATCAGGTTATTCTGGATTAGCGGTTTGAATTCGTTGACGTTGGTGAACAACTCGCCCATGGAGATCGGGGTCGAACTCTGTGCACGCAGGGTTTTCAGCCACTCGATGTTTTCCGGTGCGACCGGGTCTTCGAGGAAGAACAGCTGATGTTGCTCGAGGTTTTTCGCCAGTTGCACGGCGGCGATGGGCGACACACGTTCATGTACGTCGTGGATGAATTCCACGCCGAAACCGAGTTTGTCACGCAGGTGATCGAACAGTTTCGGCACGGCGCGCAGATAGGCATCCGGATCGAAATAGATGCCGTGGGTCTTGTTGCGCGGAGAAATTTTCGGCTGGATGTTTTTGGCTCTGGCCAGTTTGCCGGCGATCAGTTTGAGGTCTTCGGTGCCCGAGCCGCCGTACATGCCCATCTGGCAACGTACGTGCTGATAGCCTTCTTCCATTGCCGCACGGATGCTGTCTTCCACAGCGATTTCGTCTTCACCGTCGCAATGCCGGTAAAGCGGCACGCCATCGCGGCAGCGGCCACCGAGCATCTGGTAGACCGGCAGTCCGGCGACCTTACCCTTGATGTCCCACAGCGCCATGTCCACGCCGGACAGTGCGTTGTTCATGATCGGCCCCGAGCGCCAGTAACCGCTAACCGCCGCCGACTGCCAAATGTCCTCGGTGCGCAGCGCGTCCTTGCCGATCAGGAAGGGCTTCATGTACTGCTCGATGGCCGCCTCGACCGCAAAGATGCGCTGAGTGAAGGTCGCACAACCCAAGCCGTAAAGCCCCGGCTGATTGGTTTCCACTTTCACCACCACCAGATCAATCCCGCCTGGGGCGGTGAGAATCGTTTTTACATTTGTGATTGTTATAGATTCCATCTCGGTCTCCCGGTTGAGCCGTCGTTTTCATAAACCTTGAGTCAGTCGCCAGCGTTGGCCCATTACTCGATGTGTCGTGCTTCGTTGATCGCGTCTACGTTGTTGGCCATCGCCTCATTGAGGGTTTCGGCGGCGGCGACGGCGTCGTGGTTCTTGATGGCCATGTAGACCTTGATGTGCGCATTGACGCTTTCCAGGGTGATGCCCAGTACGCGATTGAGTTCTTCGAGGTAGTAAAGATAGATGTGCCGGATCGAGTCCATGGCATGGATGAAGATCTTGTTGTGTGACGCCTTGACGATTGCGTAGTGGAAGTCGAAGTCAGCCTGGGAATAGCGTTTGTAATCGTCTTTGTTCACCAGCATCCGATTCAGGGCCGCTTCCAGCAGGGCGATGTCGTCGCTGGTAGCGTTCACCACCGCCAGCTCCATGCAGCGAAACTCCACGGCCTGGCGAAAGACCCGCATGTCTTCGAACTCTTCCTGAGACAGGTGCATGATCGGCTGGTTGTCATTGAGCAAGCCGTGTTGCTCAAGGTCCTTGATGACAAAGGTGCCCTTGCCCTGATGCGTTACCACGATGCCCAGGCCGCGCAACCGCTGGACGGCGCTGCGCACACTGACCCGACTGACGTCGAATGTGGCGATCAGTTCGGATTCGGAGGGCAGCTTGCTGCCGGGTGGCCAGAGCCCCTCCAGAATGTTGCGCTTCATCTGCTCGTAAACGATGTTGACGGTGTTTTGCGTTTTGACGATTTCACTGTTCATTTTGTTGTTTTAAGCTCGTCACATAAGTTGCGATCTTTGTAGCACCTTCCGCCAAGAATTCGAAGAAGTAAATGCCTTTTCAGGAAAAAAGCTGATTTATCTCTTGATTGTTGCCTTAAAACGGGATCAGGATAGCGTCAGGTTGTCCGATAAGTCCGATTTTTTCTCTCAACTTATAATATATGTTGTGGATTGGAAGGATGAGAAAGCGTCATTGCCAGGCGCGTCGGGACTTTGGCTCAAGAACAAAAATGGCTGAAAAGCGAGGAAACCATGTCATCACTCTTTGATTTGAGCGGACGCACCGCACTGATTACCGGTTCCACCCGCGGCTTGGGTTTCTCCTATGCGCTGGGTCTTGCAGAGGCGGGTGCCACGGTGATTCTCAACGGCACCGATGCGGCGCGGATGGAAGATGCCATCGGCCAGCTCGCCGCCAAGGGGCATCACGCCACGGGCCACCTCTTCAATGTCGCGGATGAAGCAGCGGTGGAGGCGGTGTTCCACGAACTCGACAGCCAGGGCGTGCTGGTCGATATCGTCATCAACAACGCCGGCATCCAGCACCGACAACCGATGCTTGAGTTGGCGCTGGCCGATTGGCAGCGAGTGCTGGATGTCAACCTGACGAGTGCCTTCATCGTTGGACGGGCAGTGGCCAAGCGCCTAGTGGCCGCCGGGCGTGGAGGCAAGATCATCAACATCGGTTCACTGACCAGCGAAGCGGCGCGCGCCACGGTCGCGCCATACACCGCGGCCAAGGGCGGCATCAAGATGCTGACCAAGGCCATGGCCGCTGAATGGGCGCAGTTTGATATTCAGTGCAACGCCATCGGGCCGGGCTACATCCTCACCGAAATGAACTCTGCACTGGTGGACAACCCGGACTTCGATCTCTGGGTCAAAAGCAGCAACCCGACGCAACGTTGGGGGCGCGCCGATGAGTTGATCGGCACGGCGGTCTACCTCTCATCCCAGGCCTCAAACTACGTGAGCGGCCAAATCATTTATGTCGACGGAGGCTGGCTGGCCACGCTGTGATTTAACCCGTCTGACATGGCGGCCACTGCCTGGTCACCATGCTTGCGGGCGCAAGAACTTACCTGATAAATACAAATAAATAGGTAGAGCGATGAAACCCACACGCGCAAGACTTTCGGTCTTGGCCATGCTGTTTGTGGTCACGGCAATCAACTACATGGACCGCGCCAACCTGTCTGTTGCCGGCTCAGCGATTCAAGGCCAGTTCGCCTTGTCGCCAACCCAGTTGGGCCTGCTGTTTTCGATGTTCACCTGGTTCTATGCCATGAGCCAGGTCCCGGTCGGCTACGTGCTCGACCGCGTAGGTCCGCGGCGGTTGTACGGCAGTGCGATCATCCTGTGGAGTGTCTTCACTTTCCTCATGGGCTTCGCCTCCCATCATTTGTTCGCCACCGCGTCGGCGTCGTTTGTGATGCTGCTGGTCTGCCGTGCCTTGATCGGTGTCGCCGAAGCGCCGTCGTTTCCCTCCAACACCAAGATCATCGCCAACTGGTTCCCCGACCATGAGCGGGCGCGGGCCACGGCGACCTATTCGAGCGCCCAATACATCGGCCTGGCGGTGCTGACGCCGGTGCTGTCGTACATCGTCGCCACTTGGGGCTGGGAAGCGTCGTTCTACATTTCCGGCGCCGTGGGCATCGTCTTCGGCATCTATTGGTTGATCGCTTATCGCGATCCACAGGACAGTACCAAGGCCAACCAGGCAGAGCTCGACATGATCCGCGACGGTGGCGGTTACGGTTCGGCAAACCAGCGCGGCAACAGCACCAAGGTCAACTGGCCGGACGTGCGCCATGTGCTGCGTCAGCCGACCGTCTGGGGGCTGTTTATCGCGCAGTTCGCCGCGTCCTCAACCCTGTATTTTTTCCTGACCTGGTTCATTGTCTATCTGGAAAAAGGCCTGGGCCTGTCGATTGCCAAAGCCGGGGTCGGCGCCATGTTCCCGTACTTGATGGCCATGTGCGGCGTGCTGTGTGGCGGTGTGCTCAGCGACATGCTGCTCAAGCGCGGTCACTCGCGGACCAAGGCGCGCAAAATTCCAGTGATGTGCGGGCTGGCGGTAACCACCAGCATTTGCCTGGTGAATTTTTTCGAAGACCAGCCAGTGATCGCCATCGCGATTCTGTCGGTGGCGTTCTTCGCCAATGCCTTCTCCAATCTGGGCTGGGTGGTATGCAGTGACGTCATTCCACGGCACCTGATCGGCACTCTCGGTGGTTTCTTGAATATCTTCGGCAATCTGTCGGGGATCATCAGTCCGATCGTCATTGGGGTGATTCTGGAGCGCACGCACAGCTTCCAGTACGCGATGTTCTACATCGCCGCCGTCGCACTGATGGGCTTTCTCGCTTACACATTTCTGGTGGGCAAGATCGAGGTCGTCGAGCTGCCAAACGCCGAATCCAAATCCGATCGCCCTTTGGGCAAACACTCCGAGGCATGAGGTAAATCAAAATGGCCATTCAAACAATAGAAAACCGCGCTTGTGTCGCCTACGGGATCAAGGACGTTCGCCACACATCGCTGCCGCTCGCGTACTCCGCCGAGGAGCAAGTGTTGGTCAAAGTCAGTCGTGGCGGCATCTGCGGTTCCGACATCCATTACTACCAGCATGCCAAGGCCGGGATGTCGATTCTCAAGAACCCGCTGGTGCTGGGTCATGAATTCATCGGGGTGATCGCGGCAGTGCCGACCGGCAGCGCGCTCAAGGTCGGCCAGCGGGTCGCGGTCAATCCGTCGCAGCCGTGCAACAAGTGCGCGCTGTGCCTGGAGGGCAAACAGAATGTCTGCCGCAGCATGAAATTCATGGGCAGCGCGCAATTCAATCCCCACGTAAATGGTGGTTTTTCTGAGTACGTCGCGGTTACTGAGCAGCAGTGCGTGCCGTATGCCGACAACTCCAAAGACAGCGTGATGGTTTTCGCCGAGCCTTTGGCGGTGGCGATTCACGCGGTGCATCAGGCGGGTGACCTGGTCGGGAAAAAGGTTCTGGTCACCGGTTCCGGCCCGATTGGTTGTCTGGTAATGGCTGCTGCCTTCAACGCCGGCGCCGCCGAAGTGGTCGCTACCGACATGAGCGAGCGCTGCCGTGAACTGGCAGTGCAGATGGGGGCGACCCTTGCGGTGGACCCGACCGATACCGAGTCCACGGCACAGTGGGCCGAGGAGGGTGGTTACTTCGATGTCTGCTTCGAAGCATCTGGTTCGCCGGCAGCGATCGCTTCCACAGCATCGTTCACTAGACCGAAAGGCACAGTGGTGCAATTGGGTATGGGCCACAACACGGTCGAGATGCCGCTGGGCCTGCTGCTGGTTAAAGAGATCAAGTTGGTTGGGTCGTTCCGCTTTATCGACGAGTTCACCACCTCGGTGCGCTGGCTGGAGAGTGGTCGTATCGATCCGCTGCCGCTGCTGTCCGCCGAGTTCAACCAGGACCAGGTCGTCGAGGCGTTGGAGCTGGCCGGTGACAAGAGCAAAGCGGCGAAGGTGCAGCTGATCTTTGCTTGAATGCCGCTTTAGTGCATCAGCCCCTCCCTTGCGAGAGGCTTTTCATGACCTGTATCGGATAATTGAACTTCATGACTTTCATTGCGCCGACCCAAGCGTCTTTACGTATCGCCCTGATCGGCGAATGTATGATCGAGTTGCAACAACGCCCCGACGGCCAACTGCTGCAAAGCTTTGGTGGTGATACTTTGAACACTGCGGTCTATCTACGGCGTCTGACTGCTGCGGGTTGGCAGGTGTCCTATGTCACCGCGTTGGGTGATGACAGTTTCAGTGAGACCATGTGTGCTGCCTGGGCAGATGAAGGAATCGACCTGTCGCTGGTACAGCGTTTGCCGGGACGCCTGCCGGGGTTGTATTGCATCCAGACCGACGCCCATGGCGAACGGCGCTTTTTGTATTGGCGCAACGAAGCCGCCGTACGCGAATGCTTTACCAATGCGATGGCTGCGCAGGTGTTGACAGCGCTGGACGATTACTCGGTGTTTTATCTGAGTGGCATCACCCTGGCGGTGCTCGGTGAGGCTGGCCTTGATCGCTTGTTGCCGCGGCTGATAGCGGCGCGCGCTCGCGGCGCCAAACTGGTGTTCGACAACAATTATCGACCTCGCCTGTGGCGCGAC
The DNA here is from genome assembly GCF_000282555.1 of Pseudomonas sp. GM102. Classification (NCBI taxonomy): domain Bacteria; kingdom Pseudomonadati; phylum Pseudomonadota; class Gammaproteobacteria; order Pseudomonadales; family Pseudomonadaceae; genus Pseudomonas; species Pseudomonas sp. GM102. The sequence continues at coordinate 54,867 of NZ_AKJB01000046.1, forward strand.
CGTCACCACGCGTCAGACACCTATCAACGGCTGCTGCCGCATCTGGATCTGGCCTTGTTGACCCTGGACGATGAGCAGGCGCTGTTCGAGGAAACCGACGTCGAGTCGACCTTCAATCGCTATCGGCAGATGGGTGTAAATGAAGTGGTGATCAAACGTGGCGCGCAGAGCTGTCTGGTCCAGCACGACGACGCGTTGCATGAAGTGTGTGCGACAACGGTCGACAGGGTGGTCGATACCACGGCCGCCGGCGATTCGTTCAGCGCGGGCTACTTGGCGACCCGGCTGCACGGCGGCTCCCCACAACACGCGGCTGCAGAAGGGCACCGGCTGGCTGGGCGAGTGATTCAGTATCCGGGAGCGTTGATTGCGCGGGAGGTGATGCCGGGCTGACGACTTGCTGTTTCGCCGCTTTTCCTGAAACTGTCGAACGGTGGTCTTTCTGTTTGCGAAAACAAAGCGCTTAAAGCGCTAACTTTCTGGTGGTGCAGCAGACGGGGAGACTTACAGATTGTTTGGAGTAGCCAGCTTGTTGGTACGTAATCGGGCACAGTACCCGGCGGAGCCGGCCTTCGCGGTAACGAACGCGTTGCCGGCTGAGTTGAGTGGCTGTGGGCAGAACCCAGTAGCGTGTCTTGGATTAATTCCCTTCTTGCTCTTGATACACCCCAAAAACAAGTCCAGAATTGAGTCCATTCCTGCTTCAGGAATAAAAGAAATCCCTTGAATTTCAATGGGTCGGATGCCAGATGCGAGTCTCGTTTCCTTCTCCAAAAACGCAAAAACGCCGCTCACTGAGCGGCGTTTTTGTTTGCGTGTATGTTGGGCGGCGTCGAAGAGAGATCACAACCTCTGTTTTCGTTCCGGCGCTTCCTGCGGAAGCTGCCTCTATACCCGTTCTTGAGGCCCCTAGGTGTAGGCAAGAGTCCATTCGAAAAATTAGCCGCTGGTCGAAAAGCAATACTTCATCCAGGGTGTGGGCTGAAGTGTGGGCTGGCAGGTTTTTCCAAACCCCAGAAACGACAAAGCCCTGAATAATCAGGGCTTTGTCGTATAAAGATGGCGGAGGCGATGGGATTCGAACTCATGGACCTGTTACAGTCGACGGTTTTCAAGACCGTTGCCTTAAACCACTCGGCCACACCTCCGTTTGCGTTGCGGGCGCCATAATACCTGAATGAAACACACTGTCAAACTCTCTGCATGGCTTGTTACAGAGCGTCTGTTATGATCTTTGCGACTGAACGTTTCAAACCCAACAGGAGTGTCGCCATGCGCGAACAGGATTACGCAGTTAATAACAGCGTGCAGGCTGAGCAGCTAGAGGTTAGCCGCGTCCTGCGCAACACTTACGGCTTACTCGCTCTCACCCTCGCATTCAGCGGCGTGATGGCGTTTGTCGCGCAGCAGATGCGTGTCGGCTACCCGAATATCTTCGTGGTGCTGATCGGCTTCTACGGCCTTTTCTTTCTCACCAACAAACTCCGTGACTCGGCGTGGGGCCTGGTTTCTGCGTTCGCGCTGACCGGTTTCATGGGTTTCCTGCTCGGTCCGATCCTCAACCGCTACCTGGGTATGCAGGGCGGCGCGGAAGTTGTCAGTTCGGCCTTCGCGATGACCGCGCTGGTGTTCGGCGGCCTGTCGGCTTATGTGCTGATCACCCGCAAGGACATGAGCTTCCTCGGCGGTTTCATTACAGCCGGTTTCTTTGTGCTGCTGGGCGCGACACTGGCGAGCTTGTTCTTCCAGATCAGCGGTCTGCAATTGGCAATCAGCGCAGGTTTCGTTCTGTTCTCGTCGGTGTGCATTCTGTTTCAGACCAGCGCCATCATTCACGGCGGCGAGCGCAACTACATCATGGCGACCATCAGCCTGTATGTATCGATCTACAACCTGTTCGTCAGCTTGCTGCAACTGTTCGGCATCATGAGCCGCGATGATTGATCGCCAGCCTTGAGTAAAAAACCCGCTTCGGCGGGTTTTTTATTGTCTGTGATTTGGCTCAGTTCGTTGGTTTCAACAAAACAGCACTCAAGCCATCGGCGGTAGCCGGCGCTTGACCGGGGTCTTCTTGACGATGGCGGTGTTGGTTTCGGCGTGGGTGTTGAGGCGATCGAGGAGGGTGTCCAGTTGTTCCATCGAGCGCACATGCAGGCGGGCGATGAAACAGTCGTCGCCGGTGACTTTGTCGCACTCGGTGAATTCGGGGATGGCCTGAATCTGTCGCTCCACTTCCTGCAGCTGGCCCGGCAACGGGCGGATGCGGACGATGGCCTGGAGTTGGTAGCCGAAGCATTTGGGGTCGATCTCGACGGTGTAGCCCTTGAGCACGCCACGTTCTTCGAGGCGGCGCAGGCGTTCGGCGATGCTGGGCGAGGACAGGCCGCTGATTTGGGCCAGGGCCTTGAGTGAGCGGCGTGAGTCTTCCATCAGCGCGCTGATCAGCACTTGGTCGATGTCATCGGTCATGGCGAATCCCCTGTTAGGCAATTGGCTGAATAAGCCTTGATAAAAAAGGCAGAAGCCGAGTTTAGCCTGCTTTTTGCGCTGGAGAAGCCCCCCGGTGGATTGGCATACTTTGGGCTCAAACACGGGAGGTTGATGATGGACAAAACACTACGTCGCGGCTCATTCGAGATGACCGCCGCCATGCTGATTTCCGGGACCATTGGTTGGTTCGTGCTGGTGTCCGGGCAACCGGTGCTGGACGTGGTGTTCTGGCGCTGCGTGTTCGGTGCTGCCACCTTATTGCTGATCTGCGCGGCGTTCGGCTTTCTGCGCCCTGGCATTTTGACGTCCACCACCTTTTTGCTGGCGGTGCTGAGCGGTGTGGCGATTGTCGGTAACTGGGTGCTGTTATTCGCGTCTTACTCCCGCGCCTCGATTGCCATTGGCACGGCGGTTTATAACGTCCAGCCGTTCATGCTGGTGGGGCTGGCCGCGCTGTTTCTGGGAGAGAAGATCACCCTGCAAAAACTGTTCTGGCTGGGTATTTCGTTTCTCGGAATGCTGGCGATTGTCAGCGCACATGGCGGGCAGGGCGAGGGTGGCAACGATTACCTGATGGGGATTGGTCTGGCGCTGGGGGCGGCCTTTCTGTACGCGATTGCCGCGTTGATCATCAAGCGCCTGACCGGTACGCCACCGCATCTGATCGCGTTGATCCAGGTCTGCACCGGCGTGCTGTTGCTCGCGCCCTTCGCGCATTTCTCTGCCATACCGCAAACACCCAATGCCTGGGCCAGTCTGGTGACCCTGGGCATCGTGCACACCGGTTTGATGTATGTGTTGCTCTACGGCGCGATTCAAAAACTGCCGACAGCGCTGACCGGCGCGCTATCGTTCATCTACCCGATTGCGGCGATTTTCGTTGACTGGTTCGCCTTCGGCCACCGCCTGGAGCCGCTGCAATGGATCGGTGTCGCCGCGATTCTATTGGCCGCCGCCGGGATGCAACAGGGTTGGGGCCTGAAGCCTCGGCGGCTGGTGGCGCAATAATCAGCGTCTCAGATGTTCCAGCGCGGTGCGGTCTTCGCCAAGCGCTGGCGCATCTCGTCGATGTTCGCGGTCAATTGCCGGGTCAGCAATCGGTAGCCATCCAGCGGACTGTAGACCGGCGCATCGAGCGTTGAGTCCGATGGCGATTCGGCTGGCCGGCTGAGCCGCTGCGAAGCGCCCGATTTCAATGCCCGAGCCATACCGATCAGTTGCACCCGAATCTGTCGGTGTTCGGTTTTCAATGCCGATTGCAGATGGGTCATTGCCTCGGAGTCATCAGCATTCGGTCGGCTATTGCCGAGGATTTCCAGGATGCTCACGCACATCCGCAGATTGCGCTGAATCGCGTCGAGTTCGGTCATGGAAACTCGCACTTCCTTGGACACCGAGGGCATCAATGAGCGCAGTTGTATCATCACCGTGTTCAAGCGATTCATGAGCTTGAGGTGTTCGTCAGCGGTGACGGACTCACCGTTGGTGGCAGTCGAAAGCCTCTGATGATGCTCAGGCTCGGTGTCCTCAGAAGATGTAGTCGGTGGTCAGGAAGCTCGAGTTTCGTCCGCTGATGATCTCGCTGAGAAGCTCTTTGCTGCTCTCCTGGAACTTGGTCGCCACCAGGGTCCGAATCGAAAACACTCGCAGCGCATCATGTACCGACAACGTGCCTTCGGCGGAGTTCTTGCGGCCGTTGAACGGATAGGTGTCCGGACCGCGTTGGCACTGGGCGTTGAGGTTGATCCGGCCGACCTGATTGGCGAAGGTGTCCACCAGTCTGCCGACCGCCACCGGGTTGGTGCCGAAAATGCTCAGCTGCTGACCGAAGTCGGATTCCAGGACGTAATCGATCACGGTGTCCAGATGACGGTAGGGCACGATCGGTACGACCGGGCCGAACTGTTCTTCCTGATAGACGCGCATCTGCGGTGTCACCGGGTACAACACGGCCGGGTAGAAGAACGATGCGCGGGCTTCACCGCCATTGGGGTTGACCACGGCAGCACCTTTGCTGACCGCGTCCGCCACCAAGGTGTGCAGATAATCGACCTTGCCTGATTCCGGCAATGGCGTCAGGGCCACGCCGCTGTCCCACGGCATGCCGGGTTTGAGGCTGGCGAGTTTGGTGTTGAATTTCTCAATGAACGCCTCGACCACGTCTTCGTGGACGAAGAGGATTTTCAGCGCGGTGCAGCGCTGGCCGTTGAACGACAGGGAACCGGTGACGGCTTCGTTCACAGCATTGTCCAGATCGACCTCAGGCAGAACGATGCCGGGGTTCTTCGCATCCAGGCCCAGCGCCGCGCGCAGGCGGTGAGGCCTTGGGTGAAGTTTTTTCAGGTCGCTGGCGGCCTTGTTGGTGCCGATGAACGCAAAGATATCGATCTTGCCGCTGGCCATCAGCGCACTGACGGTCTCGCGGCCGCTGCCGTAAATGACGTTGATCACCCCGGCCGGGAAGCTGTCGCGAAAGGCTTCCAGCAGCGGGCGAATCAACAGCACGCCGAGCTTGGCCGGTTTGAACACCACGGTGTTGCCCATGATCAGCGCCGGAATCAGCGTGGTGAAGGTTTCGTTCAGTGGGTAGTTGTAAGGCCCCATGCACAACGCCACGCCCAACGGAACGCGGCGGATCTGGCCGAGGGTGTCCTGCTCCAGTTCGAAGCGGCTGGAGCGGCGGTCGAGTTCCTTGAGGGCGTTGATGGTGTCGACGATGTAGTCGCAGGTGCGGTCGAACTCTTTTTCCGAGTCCTTGAGGTTTTTACCGATCTCCCACATCAACAACTTGACCACCGCCTCGCGCTGTTCGCGCATGCGAGTCAGGAAGGTTTCGATGTGCTGGATACGCTCGGCCACGCGCATGGTCGGCCACAGGCCCTGGCCGCGATCATAGGCGCGGACGGCGGCGTCGAGCGCGGTCAATGCAGTGTCGGCATCGAGCAGCGGCGTGCTGCCGAGGATCACTTGTTCATCGCCATTCGCGCCGCTCAGGTACACCGGGCTGCGGACTTGAGCGAGGGGCCCGGACCAGGTTTTCAGTTCGCCATCGACCAGGTATTCGCGCTGTTCGGTCTGGCCGTTGAGGCGGTACTTTTCCGGGACGTTGTCGGCGGTGGGAAACAGGTTGCCAAGGATCTGTGCTGTGGTCATATCGCTACCCCGTCTGGATTGGCTGATGCACTGATGAATCGTTTTAGCAGACCTCGGACTCGCTTGTCATGACTCATCTTATGATTTTTTGGCTCGGTGTTGCGGATCGTCGTAGCAGCTGCCGAGCCTGCGAGGCTGCGTTCGGCGGCTACAGGGCTGCGACCTTTTGCCCTGAAAACACACAAGTAACGATCCTGCGGTTAAACTTCGCATTCTTTCTGAAGGAGTTCATATGAGTTACTACCAGCCGGGCATTCTCGCCACCCCCGTTCCGCCTCAAGCTCGTCATATGTTCTTCGCCCTTGAGTCCGCCGAGGCACTGCCGGCTGCGCTGGATAACCTGATGCGCCTGGTGGACGGAAAATCGGCGGTGGTCGGTTTCGGTGAATCCCTGGTCAAGGCGCTGCACGCGCAGATCGATGGCTTGCGTGCCTTTCCTGCGCTGGTTGGGGTCGGTGTCGACAACCCGTCGACCCAACACGCGCTCTGGTGCTGGCTGCACGGTGTTGACCGTGGCGAATTGCTTAATCGCAGTCATGCGATCGAAGCCGCGCTGGCACCGGCCCTGCGTCTGGTGCAGATGAACGAAACCTTCCGCCACATGACCGGCCACGACCTGACCGGTTACGAAGACGGCACCGAAAACCCTCACGACGAAGCCGCTGTGGCCGCCGCGTTGTTGAGCGAAGGCGCGGACGGTCTGGTCGGTGGCAGCTTCGCCGCGATCCAGCAGTGGCAGCACGACTTGAAAGGCTTCCACGCGATGCCGTCCCATGAAAAGGACAACATCATGGGCCGGCGCCTGAGCGACAACGAAGAACTCGACGACGCGCCGATCTCTGCCCACGTCAAACGCACCGCCCAGGAAAGCTTCACACCCGAAGCGTTCGTGGTCCGTCGCTCGATGCCGTGGATCGAAGGCGATCGCGCCGGCCTGATGTTCCTGGCCTTCGGTTTTTCCCTCGACGCGTTCGAATCCCAGCTGCGGCGCATGAGTGGTCTGGAAGACGGCATCACCGACGGTCTGTATCGCATCAGCCGACCGATCACCGGCGGCTACTACTGGTGCCCACCACTCAAGGACGGTCGCCTCGACCTGCGCGCACTGCGCATCGGCTAAACCTCAAGGAGTGTCTATGAACGTGGTGCGCTGGGGCATGATTGGGTGCGGCAGTGTGGCCGAGCGCAAGAGCGGGCCGGCGTTCTACAAGGCCCCCGGCTCGGCGTTGGTGGCGGTGATGGGGCGGCGTCTGGAGGCGGTGAACGATTACGCCGCGCGCCACGGCATTGCCCGGGTCTACACCGACGCCGGCGCGCTGATCAACGATCCCGAGGTGGACGCGGTGTACATCGCCACGCCACCCGACAGCCATCACGCCTACAGCCTGCAAGTGGCTGCCGCCGGCAAACATTGCTGCGTCGAAAAACCGATGTCGCTGAATGCCGGGCAAAGCCGTGAGATGCAAAAGGTCTTTGCCGAGGCCGGATTGCACCTCTTCGTTGCCTATTATCGACGCTCGTTGCCGCGCTTCCAGCAGGTGCGGCAATGGCTGGAAGAAGGGCGGATCGGCGAAGTCCGACACCTGACCTGGACGCTGACCAAAGCGCCTTCACCGAGCGACCTTGGCGGCACCGATAACTGGCGCACCGATCCGGCGATTGCCGGCGGTGGTTACTTCGCCGACCTCGCCAGCCATGGCTTCGACCTGTTCCAGTACCTGTTGGGTGATATCGTCGAGGTCGCTGGTTTCACCGCGCACCAGGCTGGCCTCTATGCCGCCGAAGACGCCGTCAGCGCCAGTTGGCGGTTTGCGTCCGGGGCGTTGGGCATGGGCTGCTGGAACTTCGTGGCGGACCGTCGCGAGGACCGGGTGGAGGTGATCGGCAGCCAAGGCCGGATCAGCTTTTCGGTGTTCGACGAGCACCCGGTACAGCTGGAAGCCGATGAACACCTCAGCCTGCACATCGAACATCACGAACACATCCAGTGGCACCACGTGCTGGGCATGAACGCCCACATCCGTGGCGAGGCTCAGCACCCGGCGATGGCCGAACAGGCGTTGAAGACCGATTGGGTGATGGACCAGATCCTCAAGCGCGGCTGCTGATCTGTTTTTGTGGCGAGGGAGCTTGCTCCCGCTGGGGCGCGAAGCGGCCCCATTACTGTGCGACCGCATTTCATCAGACACACCGCGTGCATAGTTTTTACGACTGCTGCGCAGCCGAGCGGGAGCAAGCTCCCTCGCCACAAAGTTTCCGGTCAGCCTGACGCCAAGCTCTAACCTTATGCCCAAACAATATTTCTCAACCCTCGCACGGCCTCTCTAAGATCACGTCATAACTCGTTATAACAAGTGATCTTCCATGACCGATAACGTTCTTTCCCTCAGCAGCATCCCGCTGCACACCCAACTGCGCGATGTGCTGCGCGCCCGGATTCTCGACGGCGAATACCCGCAAGACAGCCAGATGCCCTCCGAAAGCGAGCTCGGTACGTTGTTCAAAGTCAGCCGCATCACCGTGCGCCAGGCCTTGGGCGATCTGCAAAAAGAAGGGTTGATCTTCAAGATTCACGGCAAAGGCACGTTCGTGGCCAAACCGAAAACCTTCCAGAACGTCAGCACCCTGCAAGGCCTGGCCGAGTCCATGACCGGTCGCGGCTACGAGGTGATCAACCGTCTGCGCAGCTTTAAATACATTGCCGCCGACAAGCTCGTCGCCGAACGTTTACAGGTGACTGAAGGCGAGACCGTGGCGCAGATCAAACGCGTGCGGCTGATCAACCGCGAGCCGATCTCGCTGGAAATTACGTACCTGCCCAAAGCCATTGGCGAGCGGCTGGAGAAGGCCGACCTGGTCACGCGCGACATTTTCCTGATCCTGGAAAACGACTGCGGCTTGGCCCTCGGGCACGCCGATCTGGCCATCGACGCGGTGCTGGCCGACAGCGACCTGACCCAGGCGCTGAACGTTGAACCCGGCTCGCCGATCATGCGCATCGAGCGTCTGACCCATAGCGCCGATGGCCAGCCCCTGGACTTTGAACACCTTTACTACCGCGGCGATGCGTTCCAGTACCGCTTGCGGATCGACCGGCAAAAAGGGGATCAGGCATGACCCACAGCTCCAGCTCCATGATTAGAAAGTCGCTCGAACAGGAATACGACATCGTCGTGATCGGCGGCGGCACTGCCGGGCCGATGGCGGCGATCAAGGCCAAGGAACGCAACCGCGATCTGCGCGTGCTGTTGATCGACAAGGCCAACGTCAAACGCAGCGGCGCGATCAGCATGGGCATGGACGGGTTGAACAACGCGATCATTCCTGGCCACTCGACCCCGGAGCAGTACACCAAGGAAATCACCATTGCCAACGACGGCATCGTCAATCAGGCAGCGGTGTATGCCTACGCGACCCACAGCTTCGAAACGATCGAGCAACTGGACCGCTGGGGTGTGAAGTTCGAGAAGGACGAAACCGGCGATTACGCGGTCAAGAAAGTCCACCACATGGGCGCTTACGTGCTGCCGATGCCGGAAGGGCACGACATCAAGAAAGTCCTGTACCGCCAGTTGAAACGGGCAAGGGTGAGCATCACCAATCGGCTGGTCTGCACCCGCTTGCTGACGGACGAAGAGGGCGCGGTCAACGGTGTGATGGGCTTCGATTGCCGCACGGCCGACTTCCATGTGATCAAGGCCAAAGCAGTGATCCTGTGCTGCGGTGCCGCCGGGCGTCTGGGTTTGCCGTCCTCGGGTTACCTGATGGGCACCTACGAAAATCCGACCAATGCCGGCGACGGTTACGCCATGGCTTATCACGCCGGGGCCGAGTTGGCGAACCTCGAATGCTTTCAGATCAACCCGCTGATCAAGGATTACAACGGTCCGGCCTGCGCCTACGTCACCGGCCCGCTGGGCGGCTACACCGCCAACAACAAGGGCGAACGCTTCATCGAGTGCGACTACTGGAGCGGGCAGATGATGTGGGAGTTCCACCAGGAACTCGAAAGCGGCAACGGCCCGGTGTTCCTCAAACTCGATCACCTGGCCGAAGAAACCATCCAGAACATCGAAGAGATCCTGCACAGCAACGAACGCCCGAGTCGCGGTCAGTTTCACGCCAATCGCGGCACCGATTACCGCACGCAGATGGTCGAGATGCACATCTCCGAAATCGGTTTTTGCAGTGGCCATTCGGCGTCCGGCGTGTGGGTCAACGAGAAGGCCGAGACGTCGGTGAAGGGGTTGTACTCGGCGGGTGACATGGCGGCGGTGCCGCACAACTACATGCTCGGCGCGTTCACCTATGGCTGGTTTGCCGGCACCAACGCGGCGGACTTTGTCGCCGAGCGCGAGTTCTCAGGGCTGGATGCGGATCAGATCGAAACAGAAAAGGCTCGGGTTTACGCACCGCTGGAGCGCGAATACGGGCTGCCGCCGGCTCAGGTCGAGTACAAGCTGCGGCGTTTTGTGAACGACTACCTGCAACCGCCGAAAGTGACCAGGAAGATGCAAATCGGTCTGCAACGCTTCAGTGATATCCAGCGCGATCTGGATCAGATCAAGGCCCACAACGCCCACGAACTGATGCGCGCCATGGAAGTCAGCATGATCCGCGACTGCGCCGAAATGGCCGCCCGCGCTTCGCTGTTCCGCGCCGAAAGTCGCTGGGGGCTTTACCACTATAGGGTCGACCACCCGCAACGCAACGACAGTGACTGGTTCTGTCATTGCCACCTGAAGAAGGGCGATGACGGCGCGATGACCAGTTTCAAGAAAGCCGTCGAGCCTTACATCATCCCGCTGGACGCCGAAGAAATGCAGGCCTACGACCGGCTGCGGGTCGGTGCCTTTGCTGCCTGAGCATCACCCAAGAGAGAAACCGCCAATGGCCTATCAACCCCAGGAAATCTTCTTCCGCTCCAACGCCCCCGTCACGGTCGACGAGGACAAATGCATCGCCCACAAAGGCTGCACCGTGTGCGTCGACGTCTGCCCGATGGACCTGCTGGCGATCAACCCGGCTACTCAAAAGGCCTACATGGCGTTCGACGAATGCTGGTACTGCATGCCGTGTGAAAAGGACTGCCCGACCGGGGCGGTGAAAGTTGAAATCCCTTATCTGTTGCGCTGAGTGTGGGCAGAGCTGGCATCTCCATTGATTGATCGGACGCCATCGCGGGCAAGCCCGACTCCCACAGGTTTCTTTGGTGTCTGCAAGATTCTGGATTCAGCACAAATCACTGTGGGAGCGGGCTTGCCCGCGAAGAGGCCAGCCCAGACAACCACAAAGCCATCCGGCAACCCCCGGACGCTCGATTCAAAACACCCCTCGTTTCCCACCACGCCCTGATCGTGGCGGAGACGAACATCCTATAAATGATTCGAGGGGATACACCTATGTTGCGTGCAGCATTTGCCGGTCTGGTACTGGCTTCATTCACCTTGTCGGCTTCAGCCGAAACCATCCGCATTGCCATTGGCACCCAGGACACCACCATCAACTGCGCCGCTGGCGGACTGTTGATTCGCGAGCTCGGTCTGCTGGACAAATACCTGCCCCACGACGGCCCCTACAAGGACGCCCAATACGAGGTGCAGTGGAAGAACTTCACCAGCGGCGCACCGCTGACCAACGAGATGGTCGCCGGCAAACTCGACTTCGGCGCCATGGCCGATTTCCCCGGTTCATTCAATGGTGTGGCGTTCGAAACCGCCGGCAAGCACAGCCTGTTCATCAGTGTGCTGTCGGGCAGCATCAAGGGCAGCGGCAACGGCATCGTGGTGCCGAGCGCTTCGGGTGTGCAGTCGTTGGCCGAACTCAAAGGCAAGACCATTTCCGTGCCATTCGCGTCCACCGCCCATGGCATGTTGTTGCGTGCCGTCGCGGCTCAAGGCTGGGACCCGCTCAAGGATGTGAACATCATCGCCCAGGCGCCGGAAGTCGCCGGTTCCGCGTTGCAGGCCGGCAAGATCGAAGCTCACGCCGATTTTGTGCCGTTCGCCGAACTGTTCACCAGCCGCGGTTTCGCTCGCAAGATTTATGACGGTTCCCAGGCCAATACACCGACCTTCCACGGCGCCTTGGTCGATCAGAGCTATGCGAAAAAATACCCGGAGATCGTCGTCGCCTATCTGCGTGCGAGCATTGAGGCCAATCAGTTGCTGGCGGCGGAACCGGAGAAATACAGCGAGCTGATCGCCAAAGTCACCGGCGTCGATGCCGAGGTCAATTACCTGTTCCACGGCCCGCTGGGCGTACAAACCCGGGACCTGAGCTGGAAGCCGGAATACCGTCAGGCGGTGGGCACGGCCATCGATACCCTCAAATTGTTGAAGAAGGCTGATCGTGGTCTCGATCTGAATACCTTCATTGACGACCAATACATCCGCGCCGCGTTCAAGGCCTCGAAACTGGACTACACCGCGCAACTGGCCAACTACGCACAAACACCTCTGAAGGCGGTGGATGCGCTGGACGGCAAGGCCATTACCGACTTCAGTCATGTGGCGGAGATCTGGGTGCGTGGCGAGCCGAAAGTCCGCCAATACGCCTCGGCGGAGTCGGCTTTCACCGCGTTGGCGAGCCTGAAGCAGGAAGGCAAAAACATCCGCGCGGTGTATGCCCAGGCCAGTGACAGCGGGATCAAATTGCTGGCGGATCAGGCGTGGTTTGCCAGCGATGCGAAAGGGCACCTCAGCGCGTTCCTGCTCAAAGGCCAGGCCCAACAATTCGCCACGGCCCAGGGCGGTAAAGTCTTCGACTTCACCGACGCCACCACCCAGGCGGTAGCCGTCCGCTAACCGCAAGAACAACTCGGTCAACTGTGGGATAGAAGTCGTACGCAAATACTGAGTTCACCACCGATCAACTGTGTGTGGCGAGCCTGCTCGCGATGGGGTTGGACCAGCCAACATAAATGCTGAATGCCTGACCGCAATCGCGAGCAAGCCCGCTCCCACAGGATCTCGGGTGAAAGGAAGAATTATGTCTCGATCATTGTCACGCTGGCTCCCCCGAGCCGCTTCATTGCTGCTCTGCCTGCTGTTCTGGCAACTCGCCGCGAGTGGCCACTGGAACCTCGGTCTGGTCACCTTCGCCAACGTCCCGACACCCGTGGCGGTCATCCAGGCCGCCCTAGGCCTCGGCGACTCCGGCAAGCTCGCCCAACACCTGAGCAGCAGCCTCGGCCGGGTCTTCGCCGGTTACCTCGCGGCGCTGATCATCGGCGTCGCTTTGGGCGTGGCCATAGGTCGTTCGAAATGGGCCGAGGATTTATTGCTGCCACCTCTGGAAGTCCTGCGCCCGATCCCGGCCGTGGCCTGGATTCCCCTGGCGATCCTGATGTTCCCGTCGTCGGAACTGTCCATGGTTTTCATCACCTTCACCGGCGCGTTGTTCCCGGTTCTGCTCAACACCGTGCACGGCGTCGAAAGCGTCGACCCGCGATTGATCGCCTCGGCGAAAAGCCTTGGGGCAGGGCGTCGGGCGATTCTGCTGGAGGTGATTCTGCCGGGCGCCGCGCCGAGCATCATCACCGGCCTCGCCATCGGCATGGGCACTTCGTGGTTTTGCCTGGTGACCGCCGAAATGATCTCCGGCCAGTACGGCATCGGCTACTACACCTGGGAGTCCTACACCATCCAGAACTACGCCGACATCGTGGTCGGCATGTTGCTGATCGGCGTGCTCGGGATGGGCAGCAGCCTGTTGATCAAACGCTTGGGCGGGCTATTCACGCCTTGGCACCGACCACGAGGAAAAGCCTGATGAGCGTGATGCAAAGTCCTGAAGGGCGGATCGACATCCGCCAATTGTCCATCGTCCTCGGTGAAGGCCTGCAGGCGTTCGAAGCCGTGCAAGGCCTCGACTGCCAGATTGAACCGGGGCAATTCGTGTGCATCCTCGGGCCGTCCGGTTGCGGTAAATCGACCTTGCTCGGCGCGCTGGCCGGTCACCTGCAGCCGCGAACCGGCACCCTGAAAGTCGACGGTGCGCAGGTCTCAGGGCCATCGCCGCAACGTGGCATGGTCTTCCAGCAGCACACGCTGTTCCCTTGGCGCACCGTGCGCGACAACGTGGCTTTCGGCCTGAAAATGCGCGGCATCGGCAAAGCCGAACGCCATACAGCGGCTGATGAAATGCTGGCCCTGGTGGGCCTCGAAGGCTTTGCCGAGCGCTGGCCGAATCAGCTGTCGGGCGGTATGCAGCAACGGGTGGAAATCGCCCGGGTGCTGATCAATCGTCCGCGCTTGTTGTTGATGGACGAACCCTTCGGCGCCCTCGATGCGCTGACCCGGTTGAACATGCAGGAACTGCTGCTGGATATCTGGACGCGAATTCGCACCACCGTTGTGTTCGTCACCCATGACATCGACGAAGCGCTGTTCCTCGCCGATCGCCTGCTGGTCATGAGTTCGCGTCCGGGCAGAATCATCGAAGACCTGCACCTCGACTTCCCCCGGCCACGCACCACTGAACGGGTGACGAGCCACGAGTTTTCCCGCTTGAAGCGTCATTGCCTCGAGTTGCTGCGTCACGAAGACGGTCGGCAATTACCGCGCCTGAACCCTCTCGGACTTCCCCCTGAAAACCCACTGCCGCGATTTGCCCTATGACCTCTCTATTCGATGTAACCGATAACGACGACATCCTGGCCTTACAGTCGCGCCTGACCGATGACGACCCTGGCGTGCGCCGCATCGCCCTGATCGAACTGGCCGACCTTGAAGAGCCGGATGGCTTGCTGTGGCTGGTCAATCGACTGGCTGAAGACCCGACCGAAGAAGTGCGCGCCGAAGCCGCGCGATTGCTGGAAGCCTGGGAGGATGATCCGGTGGTCGAAGCGCTGTGCCAGGCGCTGACTGACTCATCGCTGGCGGTGCAGTCTGCCGCTGCGCAAAGCCTCAGCCTGCTTAAGAGTGAAGCAGCGGGGCGGGTGATTTTGCCGTGGACCGGGCATGCCGACATCAGCGTGCGCATCGCGGCTTTCAGGGCCTTGCGCGAATTGCGTTTCCCCCAGGCGGCTTGCGCGGCATTGTCCGCGTTGGACGATAGGGACGCCAATGTCCGGCGTGAAGCAGTCGGCGTACTCGGCTGGCTCAAACAACTCGATGCGTTGCCGGCCCTGGCCCGGCTCGCCAGCCACGACCCGGACACCGAAGTCCGCCGCGCTGCCACCGGCGCCCTCGGCCTGGCATCCGACGCGCAAGTGCTGCCGGCGCTGCGTCAGGCGTTGCAGGACCAGGCCTGGCAAGTGCGCGAAGAAGCCGCCACCACATTGGGCAAGGTCGGACACGCCGACGCCGGTTCTGCCTTGGTCGAAGCCTTGAGTGATGACTACTGGCAAGTCCGCCTGCGCGCCACCCGCAGCCTTGGCCGTTTGCGTTACGTTCCGGCCCTCGAAGCGTTGATCGAAACCCTCGGCCACCGCATCAGCAACCTGCGCAAGGAAGCGGCCCTGGCCCTTGGTGAATTGAACGATCAAGGCGCCATCGCCGCATTGCAGACGGCGCAAGACGATGGCGACCCGGAAGTACGCAAAGCCGTGCGCATCGCCTTGAGTCAACTGCAATGAACCCGGTGGCGATT
Source organism: Pseudomonas sp. GM102 (assembly GCF_000282555.1). Classification (NCBI taxonomy): domain Bacteria; kingdom Pseudomonadati; phylum Pseudomonadota; class Gammaproteobacteria; order Pseudomonadales; family Pseudomonadaceae; genus Pseudomonas; species Pseudomonas sp. GM102. The sequence continues at coordinate 70,104 of NZ_AKJB01000046.1, forward strand.
GCTAATTCCCAAGGTAAACAACAGCTGCGATTGAACTGGCCGGACGGTCGCGAGCAACGGCTCGATCACGCCGAGCTACGCCGCCAATGTCCCTGCTCGCAGTGCAGGGCGTTGCGACTGCAAGGCCTGACGGTGAAAGTGGATGAACGCATCCGTGTGATCGAACTCAACGCCCAAGGCTACGGCCTGCAACTGATCTTCAGCGACGGCCACGAACGCGGCATCTACCCATGGCCCTATCTCTCAGGACTCACCTGAACCTGTAGGAGCGAGGCTTGCCCGCGAAGGCGGCGTACCTGACACACCGCCTTCGCGGGCAAGCCTCGCTCCTACAAGTCCTTGCCAGGAAAAACTGAAAAGAGTACAAATGTACTCCATGACGACTTTAACTCCCCGCCGTACTGCCATCCTGACCTTCATCCGCGATCGAATCGCCGAACACGGTCAGCCCCCGAGCCTCGCTGAGATCAGCGAGGCCTTTGGTTTCGCCTCTCGTAGCGTGGCGCGCAAGCACGTGCTCGCGCTGACTGAGGCCGGTTTTATCGAGGTCAATGCGCATCAGGCGCGCGGCATTCGGCTGTTGAATCAACCGCCGCGGCCCGAGCTGCTGGATGTTCCGGTTCTCGGTCGAGTGGCGGCCGGTGCGCCGATCGGTGCCGATGCCGAGGTCCACAGCCGTTTGCTGCTTGATCCATCGATCTTCTCGCGGGTGCCCGACTACATGCTGCGGGTGCAGGGCGATTCGATGATCGAGGATGGCATTCTCGACGGTGATCTGGTGGGCGTGCGGCGCAATCTCGAAGCGCTCAACGGCCAGATCGTCGTGGCGCGGCTCGACGGCGAAGTCACTATCAAGCGTTTCGAGCGGGTCGGCGATTCTGTTCGCCTGTTACCGCGCAATCCGGCTTACAAGCCGATCATTGTTCGAGCCGATCAGGATCTGGCCATTGAAGGCGTGTTCTGCGGTCTGGTGAGGCAAGGGTGATGGGCGCCGTCGTTGCGTTGGATACGCTGTTCAATGGCGGCCAGGTCTGGAAGGGCCGGCCTGTGCCACCGGCCGTCAGCCCGCAACCCACGGGGCATGCGGCGCTGGACGTGGCATTGCCCACTGGCGGCTGGCCGGAAGCGGCACTGACTGAAATCCTGTTGGCCGGGCAGGGCGTGGGTGAGTTGCAACTGGTGTGGCCAGCGCTGGCGCGGCTGTCGGCGGCAGGTGAGCGCATCGTGCTGGTGGCGCCGCCTTACGTGCCCTATCCCCAGGCCTGGCAGAACGCCGGGGTCGATCTGCGGCAACTGTCGATCATCCAGGCCAGCGAGCGCGATGCGCTGTGGGCGGCGGAACAATGCCTGCGTTCGGGCAGTTGCGGGGCGGTGTTGTGCTGGCCGCACAAAGCCGACGATCGAGCGTTGCGACGTTTGCAGGTGGCGGCGGAAACCGGTCAGACCCTGGCGTTCGCCTATCGCTCGCTCAGTGAGGCCATCAACCCGTCGCCAGCGGCCCTGCGCATCGCCATCGACGCCCAACCTGCGCAATTGCGAGTGCTCAAGTGCCGGGGCGGGCTGGCCCGTTCGGCGCCGATTGCCTTTGCCGTCGGGCATTGAGGTTGCCATGCGCTGGGTTTGCATTCTCTTCCCGCAATTGGCGCTGGACGCGGTACTGCGTCAGCGCCCCGACCCCGACGAACCGCTGGCGCTGCTGACCGGTCCGGCCCAGCGCCGGGTGCTGCAAGCGGTCAACGGTTCGGCGCGGGCGCTGGGCTTGCGTCCCGGCCAGTCGATGACCGCCGCTCAGGCCCTGAGCAAAGGGTTTATCACCGCCGAATACGATGCCGCCGAGATCGAACACTGGCAGCAGTTCCTGGCCGCCTGGGCCTATCGGTTCAGTTCCCAGGTCAGCGTGCATTACCCGCGCGCCGTGGTGTTTGAAATCGAATCCAGCCTGGGTTTGTTCGGGCCCTGGCCGCAGTTCGAGGCGCGGTTGAGAGCGGAACTCGGCGAGTTGGGGTTTCGTCACCGGATTGTCGCCGCGCCCAACCCGGTGGCGGCGCGGGTGCTGGCCAATGTTTATGACGGTCTGGTGGTGCCGGACAATGACGCCTTGCAGCACCATCTCGGGCAGTTGCCCGTTGACCGGATCGCCCTGGAGCCAAGCGTTGCCACGGCACTGTCGCGCATGGGGCTGCGCACCTTGAGTCAGGTGCAGGCGCTGCCTCGACATAGCCTGGCCCGGCGTTTCGAGGCCCCGGTACTCAAGCATCTGGACACCCTGTTTGGTTTACGACGGCTGGCGCTGGCGTTCTACCTGCCGCCGGACCGTTTCGATGTGCGCATTGAACTCAATTTCGATGTGCAATCCCATCAGGCATTGCTGTTTCCATTGCGCAGGCTGACCGGCGATCTGGCGGCGTTCCTCTGTGGACGAGACAGCGGTGTGCAACGTTTTGACCTGCATCTGGAACACGCCGGGTTGCCAGACACGCTGATCAAGGTCGGCCTGCTCAGCGCCGAGCGTGACCCGGCGATGCTGTTCGAACTGGCCCGGGGGAGGCTGGAGCAGGTTCAGGTCGAGGCGCCGGTGCGCGGTTTTCGTCTGCGCGCCGAAGAGCTACCGGCCTTTGTGCCCCAGTACCAGGAACTGTTCGATGATCGTCCGCAGCAGTCCTTGCCCTGGGAGCAACTGCGCGAACGCTTGCGCGCACGGCTGGGGGATGACGCGGTGCAAGGCTTGCGGTTCCAGGCCGATCACCGGCCCGAATGCGCGTGGCAGGCCAGTGTCAACAGCCAGACCTGCGAGGCATTGCCTGCCGTGCAACGTCCGGGCTGGTTGCTGACGGAGCCGCAGGCAGTACACGAAGGTTCGACGCGCATCCTCATGGGGCCGGAACGCATCGAGTCGGGCTGGTGGGACGGCGATGACGTGCGCCGCGATTATTACCTGATCGAAACCCGTTCCGGCCAGCAGGGCTGGGCCTATCGGGCGGTGGGTGAAGACGGTCCGTTGTGGCTGCAAGGCTGGTTCGCATGAGTGTCGACTATGCCGAACTGCACTGCCTGTCGAACTTCAGTTTCCAGCGTGGTGCTTCCAGTGCACTTGAGCTTTTTCAACGGGCGAAAAAGCAGGGTTATCAAGCGCTGGCGATTACCGACGAATGTACCCTGGCGGGTATCGTCCGCGCCTGGCAGGCGGCCAAGGCCGTGGAATTGCCGCTGATCATCGGCAGTGAAATACGCATCGAAGACGGTCCGAAACTGGTGCTGCTGGTGGAAAGCCTCGAGGGTTACCAAACCCTGTGCCGCTTGATTACCCGCGCCAGACGCCGTACGCAGAAAGGCCAGTATCAGGTGCTGCGGGAGGATTTCGGCGAGCCGTTGCCGGGGCTGTTGGCGTTGTGGGTGCCGGACGCCGTCGATGACGTTGAGCAGGGCCACTGGCTGAAGCAGACCTTCGCCGAGCGCCTGTGGCTGAGCGTTCAGTTACATCGCGGGCAGGACGACACCCGGCGACTGGCGGCGCTGCTGACCCTGGCGCGGGAACTGCGGATCCCGGCGGTGGCCAGCGGCGATGTGCACATGCACGCCCGTGGCCGTCGCGCCTTGCAGGACACCATGACTGCGATTCGTCATCACTTGCCGGTGGCCGAGGCCGGGTTGCGTCTGCACCCTAACGGCGAACGGCATTTGCGCAGCCTCGACGCCCTGCGCGAGCTCTATCCCCAGGCACTGCTCGACGAAACGCTGAGCATCGCCCGGCGCTGCACGTTCAACCTCGGTCAGTTGCGCTATCAATATCCCCGGGAGCTGGTGCCTGAGGGGCGCACGGCCACGTCCTGGCTGCGGGAGTTGGCCGAAAAGGGTGTTCGGTGGCGCTGGGAGAAAGGCCCTAAAGCCGAGGTGTTGGCGCAGATCGACAAGGAACTGCAGCTGATTGCCGAGCTGGGGTACGAAAGTTATTTCCTGACAGTTCACGACATTGTGAATTTCGCCCGCAAGCAACACATTCTGTGTCAGGGGCGCGGTTCTGCGGCCAACTCCGCGGTGTGCTACGTACTGGGGATCACGGAGATCGACCCGGAGCGGAGCACGTTGCTGTTCGAACGTTTTCTCTCCAAAGAGCGCAATGAGCCGCCAGACATCGATGTGGATTTCGAGCATGAGCGGCGTGAAGAAGTCCTGCAATACGTGTTTCAGCGTTATGGTCGGACCCGCGCGGCGCTGACGGCGGTGGTCAGCACTTACCATGGTGCCGGCGCAGTCCGCGACGTGGCCAAGGCACTGGGTTTGCCGCCGGATCAGGTCAACGCCCTGGCCGACTGCTGCGGCCACTGGAGTGATCAGGCGCCTCCCGTCGAGCGCCTGCGTGAAGGTGGTTTCGATCCCGACAGCCCGGTGTTGCGCCGGGTGCTGAGCCTGACGGGGCAGTTGATCGGTTTCCCCCGGCACCTGTCCCAGCACCCTGGCGGTTTCGTGATTTCCGAGCAGCCCCTGGACAGCCTGGTGCCGGTGGAAAACGCCGCCATGGCCGAGCGCACCATCATCCAGTGGGACAAGGACGATCTGGACGCGGTCGGGCTGCTCAAGGTCGATATCCTCGCGCTGGGCATGCTCAGTGCGATTCGTCGTTGTTTCGACCTGCTGCGTCGGCACCGTGGCCGCGACCTGAGTCTGGCAACGGTGCCGGCCGAAGATCCGCAAACCTACGAGATGATTGGCCACGCGGACACCATCGGGGTGTTCCAGATCGAATCCCGGGCACAGATGTCGATGTTGCCGAGGCTCAAGCCCAAAAATTTCTACGATCTGGTGATCGAGGTGGCGATCGTTCGTCCGGGGCCGATTCAGGGCGGGATGGTGCATCCCTACCTGCGGCGGCGTAAGGGCGAAGAAGAGGTGATCTACCCGTCGAAAGAACTCGAAGCGGTGCTGGAGCGTACGTTGGGCGTGCCACTGTTCCAGGAACAGGTGATGCAGATCGCGATTGTCGCCGCCGACTACAGCCCCGGCGAGGCCGATCAATTGCGCCGCTCCATGGCCGCCTGGAAACGCCATGGCGGATTGGAACCGCACAAGGAACGCCTGGCGGACGGAATGAAGAAAAACGGCTACACGGCGGAGTTCGCCGCGCAGATCTTCGAGCAGATCAAAGGCTTTGGCAATTACGGCTTTCCCGAATCCCACGCCGCCAGTTTCGCCTTGCTGACCTATGCCAGTTGCTGGTTGAAATGCCACGAGCCGGCAGCCTTCGCCTGTGCGCTGATCAACAGCTGGCCCATGGGTTTCTACAGCCCGGACCAGATTCTTCAGGACGCCCGCCGGCATCATTTGCAGATTCGTCCGGTGGACGTGCGGGCCAGCGACTGGGATTGCAGCCTGGAACCGATCACCGGCGCGCAGCCGGCCATTCGCATGGGGTTGCGGATGATCAAGGGCTTTCGCGAGGACGATGCCAGGCGCATTGAAGTTGCACGGTCGAAAGGGGCATTTGCCGACATCGCCGACCTTGGCGAACGGGCGCGACTCGATGCCCGTGCCCAGGAGCAACTGGCCGATGCCGGTGCATTGCGCGGGCTGGCCGGTGACCGGCATCGGGCGCGCTGGGAAGTGGCGGGGGTGCAGAAGCAGCTCGGCTTGTTTGCCGGTTTGCCGCGCCAGGAAGAGCCGACGGTGTCTTTGCCCAAACCCACCGTGGGCGAGGACCTGCAAGCCGATTACAACAGTGTCGGCACCACCCTTGGCCCGCATCCGCTGGCATTGCTGCGGGGTGAATTGAAAGCCCGGCGTTGCCGCAGTTCAAAAGAACTTATGGATGTCGAGCACGGCCGACCGGTCAGCGTCGCCGGGTTGGTGACCGGTCGGCAACGCCCGGGCACCGCCAGCGGCGTGACCTTCGTAACGCTTGAAGACGAGTTCGGCAACGTCAACGTGGTGGTCTGGCGCGACCTGGCCGAACGGCAACGGCAGGTACTGGTCGGCTCGCAATTGCTCAAGGTCGATGGGCGCTGGGAAAAGGAAGGCGAGGTGCGGCATCTGATTGCCGGGCGCCTGAGCGACCTGAGTTCATTGCTTGACGGTATCCATGTGCGCAGCCGGGATTTCCGCTGAACCCTGCGACATTCAGCTATACCTCTATGAAACCATTGGCGTCGGCGGTGCTCGAAACAAACGGGCACGCACCGTCTCCTCACGGCGTTGCACTGCCTGAAAACATGTCATCCACAGGACATAGGCCAGTCGATGCAGTTTCTAGACAATAGCCACGGATGTACCGGCTGGAGCGGCGAAATGGCCGGACGCATTCGCGCGTTCGACTGGAGCCTGACCGAGCTCGGGAGCATCGATACCTGGCCCGGGAGCCTGTGCAGCGCGGTGCAATTATTGCTCGCCTCACCCCTGCCGATGGTGATGCTGTGGGGCCGGCCCGGTTACATGATCTATAACGATGCCTACTCGAGATTTGCCGGTGGGCGCCATCCTTACCTGCTGGGTTCGCCGGTAGAGTTGGGCTGGCCAGAGGTCGCCGAATTCAATCGGCATGTGGTAGACACCTGCCTTGCGGGCGGCACCTTGTCCTATCACAACAAAGCCCTGGTGCTGTTGCGTGATGGCGTACCCGAAGACGTCTGGATGGATCTTTACTACAGCCCCGTCGCCGATGATGACGGGCACCCGGCCGGGGTCATGGCGATGGTGGTCGACACCACTGACCATGTGATTTCCGAGCGCCGCCGCCAGGAAGCCGAAAGCGCTTATCGCGCCGACAACGAAAGAGTTCGCCTGGCTCTTAATGCCGGGGCTTTGCTCGGCTCGTTCGTCTGGGATATCAAGGCTAATGTGCTGTCTGCCGACGAACGCTTTGCCCGCACGTTTTCCTATCCGCCTGACCAGGACCTGGCCAACCTGCCACCGCTCATCGCCGAAATGCAGATCCATCCCGACGACCGTAGTTGGGTTCAGGAACGGATCCATCAGTCGGTGGAAACCGGCGTGCCCTACAACGCCGAATACCGGGTCCTGCGCCCCGATGGCAGTTACCTGTGGGTGCTGGCCAGCGGGTGTTGCGAGTTCAATGAGCAAGGCGAGGCGTTCCGCTTTCCCGGGGTATTGATTGACATCCACGAACGCAAGACCGCTGAAGAGTCGTTGCTCAAATTCACCCGTAACCTGGAGCAGCGAGTCGCTGATGAAGTCGAAGCGCGGCTGGTGGCCGAAGAGCAGCTGCGTCAGTCACAGAAACTCGAAGCCATCGGCGGTCTCACCGGCGGCGTGGCCCATGACTTCAACAACCTGTTGCAGGTGATCGCCGGCAACCTGCATTTGCTGGCGCGTCATGAACCGGACAACGCCAACGTGCAACGTCGGGTCAGTGCGTCGATTGCCGCGGTCGAGCGCGGTGCCAAATTGTCGTCGCAATTGCTCGCATTCGCCCGTCGTCAGCCTTTGTCGCCGGCGGTCTGCGATCCACGGCAGATCTTCGAAGGCCTGGGAGAATTGTTGCAGCGGGCGCTGGGGGAGACTATCCAGATCAAGGTGACGGCGCCTGACGATCCATGGCATCTCTACGTGGACCGCAATCAACTGGAAAACGCCATTCTCAACCTCGCGATCAACGCTCGAGACGCCATGAACGGCGAGGGGACCATTGCCCTGAGCGCCGAGAACATTGTCCTCGACCACAAATTTTGCGCAGGCAAGGGCATCGTCGCCGGCGACTATGTTTGCGTCGCGGTGGCTGATACGGGTGTCGGTATGCCGCCTCAAGTGCTCGCACAGGCCTTCGAACCGTTTTTCACCACCAAGGCCGACGGCCAGGGCACCGGCCTGGGTTTGAGTATGGTGTTCGGTTTCGTCAAACAGAGCGACGGTCATATCGAGATTTCCAGTGTCGTCGGGCAGGGCACTCGGGTGCAGCTGTATTTCCCGCGCAGTTTGCGCCCGTTGCCCGGTGAAACAACGCGCCATGATCCGCAGCACCGTGGCGGGCACGAAACCATTCTGGTGGTCGAGGACAACGAAGCGGTGCGTGGCTCGGCGGTCGACTTGTTGCATGAAGAGGGCTATCAGGTTCTGACCGCGGCCAACGGTGACCTGGCCATGCAGATGTTGCTCGATGGCGCGGCGGTGGACCTGATCTTCACCGATGTGGTCATGCCCGGTCTGATCAAAAGCTCGGACCTGGCCGCCTGGGCCAAGGTGCAGAATCCTCCGGTGGCGGTGCTGTTTACCTCCGGTCACACCTGGGACATTATTTCGCGCAATCACCAACTCAGCCCCGACACTTATCTGCTGAGCAAACCTTATGGCCCTGAAGCGCTGTTGAGTAAGATCCGCAATGTGCTGGGGGGTTGAGACCTGTAGGCTGTAATGCGATCGCCCCTGTAGGAGCGAGGCTTGCCCGCGAAGAACGATGACGCGGGGTACCTGATACACCGCGGGGTTCTTGTTCGCGGGCAAGCCTCGCTCCTACAGGGGCTAACCGGCCGGCATCAAGGCTTACCCGCGCCGGGCAAGCCTTGTTCCTGTGGGGATTATTTGTCGGGATGAGCCGCCTGGAGTTTTTTCGCCATATCCAGGTGTTTTTCCAGCGCCGGCAACATTTTTTGTGCGAAAGCCTTGAGGTCGGTGGCGCCTTTGGTCTTGTCGTCCGTCACGGTATTGGCTTCTTTCTTGAACCGCTCAATGGCTTCTTCATGAGCCTTCACCTGATTGTTGGCATAGGCTGTGTCGAAGGATTCATCGCGCAGGTCGAGAATTTTTTCCTTGGCCTGTTTAACCATCGTCGTCGTGTCTGGCACTTCGATGTCATGCTTTTTCGCCAGTGCCGCCAGTTCTTCATTGGCTTTGGAATGATCGGTAACCATCATATTGGCGAACGCCTTGATGTCGGCCGATGAGCTTTTTTCCAGGGCCAGTTTGCTGGTCTCGACTTCCGCGATGCCGCCCGCGACCGCGTCATCGACGAAGTCGTTGGAATCGGCGGCGAAAGCTGTGCCCATGCTGGTGCTCAAGGCAACGGCCAGGGCGAGGTGACGCAGATTGAAGCCGTCCATTGATCATTCTCCACACAGGTTTCTATGGGCGATCCGGGTGATCGTTATTCAATGGAGGCGGGCGTTCGGGTAAAGGTTTTATCGCGTTTGCGACAGGACGACGAACGGACACCGCTGGTCTGATAGACGGTCGACAGAACCGGGTAAGCGAGGCCATTCTGATAGCTGGTGAACGCAATCGATCACGTTTGCCACCGATTAACAAACGGAGGTGTTCCATGCCGGTGACCCATGACCTTTATCAGGATTTGCGCTGCACGAAGGAAGAGATCCAGCAAAAACGCACCAAGGATCCGTTACTGGATTCACTGCTCAACAAGTACTCCCAGGCGGACGCCGAAGTATTGAAGGCCGAGTCCGCACAATCGGATGCGCCCAGCGATGACGCACTGAAGAAGCTCAAGGAGAAGCGCTTGCAGTTCAAGGACAAGATCGTCCAACAACTCCAGGCCCGGTCCTGACGCGCTACGTCGAGTCACCGACGATCGGTGACTGAAAAATTGGAACGGGGATAAATACCGGCACCTCGAACGATCAGAGCCCGACGTTACGGCTCCATGCGAGGTGCCTCATGCCCCATCCAGCCTTTCCCCATAAACAAAAATATCCCAGCGAAGAACAGGGCGGCTATGACCCGATCCCGACTCATCCCGAACCCCTGAGCCCAGGACGCACCACCGTCAACCCCGAGGATGAACCGGGCATCGATGAATTGCCGGACAATGAGGACATAACGCCTCTGGAACAGGATGACGTCACTGACATCGACCCGGAGCGAGTGCGCGAAGAGACAGACAATTCGGTTCGTGATGGTGAGATGGATCCGCGTTGATTCACGAGTGTTGATCACAAACTTCGCGGCAACCCCAATCAACTGTGGGAGCGGGCTTGCTCGCGAATGAGGTCATGCCAGTCGACATCAATGTTGAATGTCAGTCCGCCTTCGCGAGCAAGCCCGCTCCCACAGGTTGATCATCGTTACTACTGCAATGCCGTGCTCAACGGCAACCGCGCCATGTGCCGCGCTTTCAGCGATCCCAGATACAACCAGTCCCCATACTCGCGCACGGTGGTGATGGGTGAGTAGTTGCCGCTGCTGGCGTCCTGCAGATTGGCAATCACTTTCCCGTCGAGGTCCAGGCCAAGGGCGAAGGCGCGTTTCTCCACCGGTTTGGGCAGGACCGTCAGCGCGCGCACGATCATTTTGCGTACCAGAGGGTAGGGCGCCGTGGCGTCGAGCAGCGCATTGCGCGGTGCATACAACGCTACCCAGAAACGGTCGCGACCATTGAATGCCAGGTTGTCCGGCAACCCTGGCAAATTGTCGATGAACAGATCGTGGGTTCCGGCTTTCGGCCCGGTCAGCCAATAGCGGCTGATGCGATAGGCGCCGGTTTCGTTGACCAGCACAAACGCATCATCAGGCCCTAGGGTCACGCCGTTGGCGAACTCCAGTTTCTCCAGCAGAACCGTCGTTTTGCCGGTCTGGAAGTCATATCGCAGCAATCGGCCGTCACCGCCGTGCTCGATGATCGCCTCACCATCCTTGCCGTAACCCCAACGGCTGGAAGCATCGCTGAAATAGGCGTAATGCCCGGGCTTGTCGATGACCACGTCATCGGTAAAACCAAAGGGCACGTTGTTGGCCGTGGTGCTCAATGCAATCAACCGGCCCTGGGCATCGAGCGACAGCAAACCCTTGACCCCGTCGGCGATCACCAGCAAACCATTGGGGTGCCGCGCCAGGCCCAATGGCCTGCCGCCGGTATCGGCCAGCACCTTGGTGGTTTTGCCGTCGAGGCTGGTGCGAATCAACCGGCCGTCATGCAGACCGGTGATCAGGACGTCTTCCTCCAGCAGCAACGCCTCCGGGCCGTCGATGTCAGCGGCACCGACACGTTCTACGCCTTTGAGGCGCTGATTGTCGGTGTAGATGCCATCGATGAGGGAGGGTGCTGGTGACGGTGTCCAGGCGATCGGCTGGACCTTGGTGGGTAATAACAACAGGAAGCCGCCAATCACGATGATCAGCAGCAACAATAAATGCCGAAACCTGAAGGCTCTTTTCACGCGGTGACTCCTGTCGAGGCCAGATGTCTTTGCGCCATCTGGCGTAACGCCAGCATCGATTGCGCCGATTCATGCTCAATGCGCCGTTTGAGCAACAATCGATTGGCGATGCGCATCAGTACACCGCTAAAGCAATATTCCAGGGTGCGGACAAACCGCGTGCTGTCGCCAAAAGCCTCGCACTCGTAAGTCACCACCAGCGACAGTCCATGATCGCCCCGGGCCCGAGCGCTCCAGCGGCGACCGGGCAGGTATTCGCTGACCTCCCAGCGCAAATGCCCCTCGCGTCCGCCGGCCCGAATGTCTTCCTCGAACCGCGCCCCGGCGTACAACGGGCCGCTCTGGCCATCGACCTTGAGGGAGGACGGATGCCACTCCGGCCAACGTGTCGCGGTGCTGGCGTAGGCGAGCACGGCGAGCGGATTTCCAGCGATATCGATCACGTGCTGCAGGCGGCTGGGCGTTCTCGTCAGGTGTGGAGGCGCTTGTTCCGGTTCCCAGTGCAGGGTGCCGAACAGGTAGTCCATCAGTGGAAACACGATATTGAAATTGCGCTCCTGCATCAGCTCACGGCGATGGTGCAGTTCGTGCAGACGGCGCATCTGGCGAATCCACGGCAGACGTGTCAGCGGGTTGCCGGGCGGTAGATGTTCGCAGGCATGGAACACTTCATAAGTCAGGTAACCGAGGACCATGCAGCCGCCGAACAACCCCGCGACGTTGCCGTTGAGCTGAGCCAGCAGCCACCAGGCAGGCGCGGTGATGACGAGGGTATGCAGCACGATCAGCCAGGCCGGAAATAGAATCACCCGCCAGTCCCGGATGCTGTCGTAGGTCATGTGGCCGGGGGTGAAAAAGCTGTGATGGTCACCGGCGTGACGGGCGTAGAACATTCGCGCCAAGCGCTTTTTATGGTGCCCCAGATGCCGATGCACGACGTAAACGCCGAAGTTGAAGAACAACAGGGTCAGCGGCACCGCCAGCCATTCCAGGGGGTGTACCTGATGCACGGTGCTCCAGAACGCGCCGATGGCCAGCAGCCCGAACAGCAACACAAACACGCCGTGCAACCAAGGGTTGTAGAGCGGATGAATGTCGGCACGGTAGCGCGCGCGGAATGCTTCGGTGGTCTGCCTCACTGAGTGCACCTGTGGTTATTGTTGTAACCAGCAGATTAGCCGATCCCGCCGCAGAGGCTGGCTGAACCTTGAGGGCACAAGCGCCATGCTCAGGTGCAAGGCGCCTGGCGTCAGGTCAACGGGTTCCAGCGCTGGGACCAGTCGTCGTCCGTCTTGATCACTTCGCGCAGCAAATCGAAGGCTCGTTGCAAGGTCGCCGAGTCGCGGTCTCGGGAGTAAACCAGGTAGGTCGGGTAGCTGAACTCCGGAGCTTTGGGTACTGGCTCCAGCACGCCGCTTTCCAGGTAGCTCTGGACCACGCGGGTGCGGAAATAGCCGCTGCCGCCGTTTTCCAGGATGTATTGCAAGGCCAGCGGGCCGAGGTTGAAGCTCAAGGCTGCCTTAGCCTTTTCCGGCAACGCGGCATCGTGTTGACGACGGAAGTCCGGGCCCCAGTCGATATACACGTAAGGATCGGGCTGTCCGGCCAGGCGTACCAGGATGAGTTTCTCTTCCAGCACCTGTTCGACTTGCAGGCGCGGCCAGTACTCAGGCTGATAGACCAGCGCTGCATCCAGCACCCCCAGCTCCAGTTGGCGCAGGAGGTTTTCGCCGTCGCGGATTTCCATGCGCAATGCGTGGCTGGGAATTTTCTCGCGCAACTCGCCAGCCCAGCTGAGCATCAACGGGTTGCACAGGCTGACCTCGCCACCGATGTGCAGCACGTCGCGGTAGCCCTCGGGCAGCGGCAAGTCACGACGCGCCGCTTCCCAGGTCTGCACCAGTTGATTGGCGTAAACCACAAAGGCCTCACCGTTCGGCGTCAGGCGCGCCCCGGCGCGGTTGCGCACGAACAGCGTGCTGCCGAGCTGACTTTCGAGCTTTTGCACGCGGGCGGTGATCGCGGTCTGGGTGACGTGCAGCTTTTCAGCCGCCGCGGCCAGACTGCCGTGGCGGACGATTTCCAGAAAGGTGCGGGCGAGGTCGATGTCCATGGGCAGGCCGATGCGGGAGGTGCGGGCATTGTAAGAGCAGCATTTGTCTTCCGATACCACTTGTGGCGAGGGAGCTTGCTCCCGCTGGGGCGCGAAGCGGCCCCAAGACCCGTCGACGCGTAATGTCAGATAAACGCGTCTACCTGTTTTATGACTGCTACGCAGCCGGACGGGAGCAAGCTCCCTCGCCACAGGTTTCACTGTCTGGCCCAGTCACCTCATGCCAAACGATCAATCCGCCAACTCGACCTCCCTTACCACCGCCCACTGCGCCACCAACCGCCGCGGCGTGCCACACGCCTTGTGCTTGAACACAAAATTTCGGCATTTCTCGGCAAACTGTTTGCGGTTCTGCACCATGTCCAGTTGCATCTCTTCCAGCTCGGCATTGCGACAGTGCAACATCAGCTGAGTCTCGAGCTGGCTTTTGCGTTCACGCACCGCCTGATACGCCGGATCACTCAACGCACCATTGGCCCGCTGCAACAACCACAGGCCAAACTCGTCAGGGCAGCGCGGACCGATTTCCTGGACCATGCCCAGTTGCAAGGCCTGAGTGGCGCTGACCGGCAGGCAGTCTTCAGTGAGTTTTTCCGCCATTGCCCGGCCGACGGCGCGGGGCAGGCTGTAGGTCCAGTACTCGGAGCCATACAGGCCCATGGTTTTGTAATGGGGATTGAGCACGATGTCGGATCGGGCGAAGACGATGTCGGCCGCCAGCGCCAGCATCACGCCGCCGGCCCCGGCATTGCCGGTCAGGCCACTGACCACCAGTTGCCGGGCGCTGAGCAGTTCCTGGCAGACGTCATCGATCGCCTGAATATTGGCCCAGGCTTCCAGCCCCGGAACCGCTGCGGCCTGGATCACGTTGAGGTGCACGCCGTTGGAGAAACTGCCGCGCCCACCCTTGATCAGCAGCACTTGGGTGTCCCGGGACTTGGCCCAGCGCAGGGCCTCCACCAGTCGCAGGCACTGTTCGGTGCTCATCGCGCCGTTATAAAACTCGAAGGTCAGCTCACCGACATGCCCCGACTCACGGTAGCGGATCGGTTGATAGGACTCGTTGTTGAAGGGCCGGGAGGCGATCGACCAATCCAGGGTCGGTACTTGCGCCAGCTGTTCGGCGAGCACATGCCGGGCCGGGCGTTTGAAGGTTTCTTCACCGGGCCGGGGTTTGCGTCGCAGCGAACCGATCCACAGGCCGTGATCGCCGGTCGCCACCAGCACCGCATCGTCATGCACCGCGAGAATTTCCCCCGGCGTACCGCTGCGCGAATCCAGGTGGGCGTCATACAGGTAATACTGACCGCCGGCCAGGCTCGCCAATACACCGGGCTGGCCGTCGGCAGCGTCGATACAGCGTTTGATGAAGCGTGAGCTGTCGTGCCAGCTGAAGGATCGGTCGGCTTGCTTCATGTTCGGCTGCAAGCGGCCAATCACATGGCGTTGGTTGTAATCCAAGGGCACCGGAACGAAACCGGCGATGAACTTTTCCACGACTTCGCGGATGCAAGTGATCGTCGCATCGCTGACGCGACCGTTGTACAACTCGGATTTGCGCAGGTCCTGGGGCAAATTGAATTCACAGGTGGCCCAGACCGGCCCGGCATCCATTTCCTCCACCGCTTGCAACGCGGTCACGCCCCAGCGGTTGAGTTCGCGGGTGATCGCCCAGTCCAGCGCACTGGCGCCACGGTCGCCGACGATGCCTGGATGGATGATCACCACGGGACGCTGGCGGTTGCTCCACAATTGTTGCGGTACCCGATCCTTGAGGAACGGGCAGATCACCAGATCGGCGCCTGAGTGTTCGATCTGCTCGCACACCGCCTCTTCATCGGTGAACAGCACCACGCTGGGCGAATGGCCGGCTTGACGCAAGTCCAGCCAGGCCCGTTGGGTCAGCCCGTTGAACGCTGACGCCAGCAGAATGATTTTCAATGACCGCATGATTGACTCTTCCTTGAGAATAACGGGCCGCAGGCTCCCAATGAGCCGTCCGTGGCCTTCGATGGAAGCGCGATAGTAGTGATTGCTAGGGGATGAGCAACTGATCGAGATCAAGCTTGTGTCAGTGGGTGTTTCGGGACAGAAGGTTGAACAGCGATTTAATGTGGGAGCGGGCTTGCTCGCGAAGACGGTTCAACATTCAACAGTGATGTTGACTGTCAGTCCGCCTTCGCGAGCAAGCCCGCTTCCCACATTAGATGGATGGTGTTTGGAAATATTTTGTTCAAAACGCAAAACACGAACAGCCAAACGCCCCCCAGAACCCTTGAAAGTCGCTGACCGGCGCTGACGACAACCGCGCCCGCTCATGGCTGTGGGCATGCACCGCGCAAGCGCCCACGCATTGATGTACTTGCGCGGTCAGCGGCGCCAGTGGTTTCCAGTGTCCCGGCACATTCACCACCGGCGACCATTCAGGCACTACCGGAATCGGTGGTGGCCCCAGCTTTTCGAACTCGACGCTGCCGTAGACGATCTTGCCGTCGACAATGGTCAGCACCGACTCGATCCATTTGATGGCTTCGTCTTCGATGTGAAAGTAGTCCGCCGACAGCGCAATAAGGTCCGCCAGTTGCCCGACCTTGATCTGGCCTTTCTTGCCTTGTTCGGAAGAAAACCAGGCGCTGCCGTGGGTGAACAGTTCCAGCGCCGTATCGCGGCTCAAGCCTTGCGGGTACAACGCTAACCCGCCGACGGTGCGGCCGCTGACCAGCCAGTACAGCGAGGTCCAGGGGTTGTAGCTGGACACGCGCGTGGCATCGGTGCCGGCGCCCACCGGCACACCTTCGGCCAGCATGCGCGCGATCGGGGGTGTCGCTTCGGCCGCCTTCGCGCCGTAACGGTCGACAAAGTACTCGCCCTGGAACGCCATGCGATCCTGGATCGCGATACCGCCGCCCAAGGCTTTGACCCGTTCAATGTTCCGTGGGCTGATGGTTTCGGCATGATCGAAGAACCACGGCAAACCGTCGAATGGAATATCCCGATTGACCTTCTCGAACACGTCGAGCATGCGGCTGATGGATTCGTTGTAGGTGGCGTGCAGGCGGAAGGGCCAGCGCTGCTCGACGAGGTGGCGGACCACCGGCTCCAGCTCTTGCTCCATGGTTTGCGGCAGGTCGGGGCGAGGTTCGAGGAAGTCTTCGAAATCCGCTGCCGAGAACACCAGCATTTCCCCGGCACCGTTGTGCCGCAGGAAGTCGTCGCCTTGGCCGTAATGGGAGGTACTGGTCCAGTTTTTGAAGTCGGTCAGCTCTTCCTTGGGTTTTTGGGTGAACAGGTTATAGGCAATGCGCACCGTGAGTTGTTGGTCTTTGGCCAGTTGCTGGATGACTTGATAATCGTCCGGGTAATTCTGATAACCGCCGCCGGCATCGATGGCGCTGGTGACGCCCAGCCGATTGAGTTCACGCATGAACTGGCGGGTCGAGTTGACTTGATACTCCAGCGGCAACTTCGGTCCCTTGGCCAGGGTCGAGTAGAGAATCATTGCGTTGGGGCGGGCGATCAGCATGCCGGTGGGGTCGCCATTGGCATCACGCTGGATCTCACCACCCGGCGGGTTCGGCGTGTCGCGGGTATAGCCGACCACTTTCAGCGCGGCACGGTTGAGCAGAGCGCGGTCGTAGAGGTGCAGGACGAACACCGGGGTGTCTGGCGCGGCCTTGTTCAGTTCTTCAATCGTCGGCAGGCGCTTCTCGGCAAACTGGAATTCGTTCCAGCCACCGACCACCCGCACCCATTGCGGCGTCGGTGTGCGATCGGCTTGATCCTTGAGCATGCGCAAGGCATCGGCCAGAGATGGCACGCCTTCCCAGCGCAGCTCAAGGTTGTAGTTCAGGCCGCCACGGATCAAGTGCAGGTGAGAGTCGTTGAGACCGGGAATCACCGTGCGGCCATGCAGGTCGATGATTTGGCTGCCGGGGCCTTGCAGGGCCATTGCCTGGGCGTCGCTGCCGACCACTATGAAGCGTCCGTCCTTGATCGCGACGGCACTGGCCTGGGGTTTCTTGCGGTCGACGGTGTGCAGGCGTCCGTTGTACAGAATCAGATCGGCCGGGGCATCGGGCATGGTTTTACTCCCTGCGAATAGTGGGCTGACCCAGGCACCGACGGCGCCTGCCGAAAGGCCTTGCAGTACACGACGACGGTTGAATCCGTCGCGGTCGTCAGGTGGGCTCATGGCAGTGCTCTCCACAAAATTCTTCCAAAAGAAGTGAGGGCAAACAGCCGATGTCTGACGCATGCGGCCAGAAGGAATATAGTCGGCAAATCCACAGATAGCCGTTTTCCGAGGGCGAAAACGACGAATCCCGCCACGAGGGGCGGGATTCGTTTGCAGCCAGACGTGCTCCCGAAAGACGGGAGCGACGTGCTTAGGCCGGGAACAGCTCGGACAGTTTCATGGCCAGCATCATGTCGCCTTCAGCGCGCAGTTTGCCACCCATGAACGCTTGCATGCCGTCGGTCGAACCGTCGACGATGCCTTCCAGGGTTTCGCCGTCCATTACCAGAGTGACCTGGGCGTCCGGGTTCTCGCCTTCTTGCAGTTCGCAGGTGCTGTCTTTGACGATCAGCGAGAAGTGCTTGGTGTCGTCGATGCGGAAACCGAATACCAGGTCCAGACCGGCAGCAGCGGCTGGGTTGAACTTGGCTTTCATTGCTTGTACGGCATCAGCTACGGAGGTCATGGTTCGATCCTTTCTTGGGTAATAAGAGCTGGGTGATTACAGCCAGGGTCACAATAATCCGGACTCAGCGAAACGTGATGAGTTCCGGGGCCTTCAGCAGTTGCAGGTGTGCATGACTGTTGAAGGAAGCCAGGGCCACCTCGCGACCACGAAACTTGAGCAGGTTGAGCGAGGTGTTGACGATTTGCCAGTTCAGTTCAAAGGCCTGCTTTGCGGGCATTTGCGTAATGAGGTGGAGCAGGGCAGTGATGGTGCCGCCGGAGGTGAACACGGCGATTTTCTGGGTATTGTCGGCTTGTTCGAGCAATCGATGCAGACCGGCCTGCACGCGTTCGACGAAACCCAGCCAGCTCTCCAGGCCCGGTGTGTCGTAGGTGCCTGCGAGCCAGCGCTCGATGATCAAGGCAAAGATGCGTTGGAATTCAGCACGGTTTTGTGCGGCGTTGCGCAGGATATCCAGCGCGTGGGGCTCGTCCTCCAACATGGCCGGCAGCAGGGCACGGATCACCGCGTCGGCGTCGAATTCGTTGAAAGCGGAATCGATTTCCAGCACCGGCACCGGCATTCCGACGGCGGCGAACTGTTCCAGCGCGCTGTTGGCGGTATGTTGCTGGCGGCGCAGGTCGCCCGACAGGCAGCGATCAAAGCTGACACCGAGTTCGGCCAGGTGCTGACCGAGGAGTTCTGCCTGGCGAATACCGGTCGGCGACAGGACGTCATAGTCGTCTGCACCAAAGGAGGCCTGGCCATGTCGAATCAAATAGATACTGCCCACGTCCGCGTCATCCCGGTACGTTGAAGGTTTGGCGAGGTTATGAGGATGGCGGTGAGCTGTCAATGAAAAAACATACGCTTGTTTGAAATGCCCGTTACAGGCCTGTTGCCAAAGGTTTCATGACTGGTCGCCGGGCCAGCGCATGGGTATGCTGGAGGTATCCCGCGCGTGTTTAATCCGCGCATTGATTGAAGGAGTCCCTGTGGAGCTTTTGTTCGAGTACGCCATTTTCCTGGCCAAGACCGTGACTCTGGTGATCGCCATTCTGGTGGTCCTGGCCAGTTTTGCGGCGTTGCGCAGCAAGGGTCGGCGCAAGTCGCCGGGCCAGTTGCAAGTCAGCAAACTCAATGATTTCTACAAAGGGCTGCGCGAACGCCTGGAGCAAACCTTGCTCGACAAGGATCAGCTTAAGGCCTTGCGCAAGTCCCAGGCTAAAACCGAGAAAAAGCAAAAGAAGCAACCCGAGGCCAAAGCACGGGTGTTCGTGCTGGATTTCAACGGTGACATCAAGGCATCGGCCACTGAGAGCCTGCGCCACGAAATCACCGCGCTGCTGACCCTCGCCACGCCGAAGGATGAAGTGGTGCTGCGCCTGGAAAGCGGCGGCGGCATGGTCCACAGCTATGGCCTGGCGTCTTCGCAACTGGCGCGGATCCGTGAAGCCGGCGTGCCGTTGACCGTGTGCATCGACAAGGTCGCGGCCAGTGGCGGCTACATGATGGCGTGCATCGGCGAGAAGATTATCAGTGCGCCGTTCGCGATCCTCGGCTCGATCGGTGTGGTGGCGCAGTTGCCCAACGTCAATCGCCTGTTGAAAAAGCACGACATCGACTTCGAAGTACTGACGGCCGGTGAGTACAAGCGCACCCTGACGGTATTCGGCGAAAACACCGAGAAAGGCCGGGAGAAATTCCAGGAAGACCTGGACATCACCCATCAGCTGTTCAAGAACTTCGTTTCCCGCTATCGCCCGCAACTGGCCATCGATGAAGTGGCCACGGGTGAAATCTGGCTGGGCGTCTCGGCCCTGGACAAGCAACTGGTGGATGAGCTCAAGACCAGCGATGAATACCTTGCCGAACGAGCCAAGCAGTCCGAGCTCTATCACTTGCATTACGCGGAACGCAAAAGCCTGCAGGAGCGCATCGGTATCGCGGCCAGCGGTTCGGTTGATCGCGTGTTGCTGAACTGGTGGAGCCGGTTGACCCAGCAACGCTTCTGGTAAACATCTTCCGGCCGTCGTTTACGCCGGACACAAAAAAGCCCTGAAACGGATGTCCGATTCAGGGCTTTTTGTTGTACGCGTACTTAGCGGCGACGGAACAGCGGCAGCGGTTCGTCGGTGGCGGCCTGATAGGTCACCGAGAAGTCCTTGAGGCCTTCAAGGGCTTCGTACGGGTCTTTATCGGCGCGAATCGCAAACGCGTCAAAACCGCAGCGGTGCAGGTAGAACAACTGGTCGCGCAGCACATCGCCGATCGCCCGCAGTTCGCCTTTGAAACCGTAACGGTCACGCAGCAGGCGGGCGTTGGAGTAGTTGCGGCCGTCAGTGAAGGCCGGGAAGTTCAAGGCGATGACCTGGAACTGGTCCACGTCTTCACCGATTTCTTCGGCTTCTTCATCGGCATCCAGCCATACGCCAAGGCCGCCATCGCGGGCCTTGAGCATGCGGCTGTGTTCGCGCCACAACTGCAACGGGACAATGTAGTCGTCGCAGTTGCTGATCTCGTCGATATTGAAGTCCTTGGGCAGCAAGTGCCAGGTTTCGTCGACGACTTCGTTGTTCTTAATTATTCGCTGCATAGACGCGCTCCTTGAAGAGGTCGATGCCGATACGCTGATAGGTGTCGATGAAGCGCTCGTCTTCGGTACGTTGTTCGATGTACACGTCGATCAGCTTCTCGATCACGTCAGGCATGGCTTCCTGTGCGAAAGACGGGCCGAGGATCTTGCCCAGGCTCGCATCGCGACTGGCGCTGCCACCCAGGGACACCTGGTAGAACTCTTCGCCTTTCTTGTCCACCCCGAGAATGCCGATGTGACCGACGTGGTGGTGACCACAGGCGTTCATGCAGCCAGAGATGTTCAGGTCCAGCTCGCCAATGTCGAACAGGTAGTCCAGGTCTTCGAAACGGCGCTGGATCGACTCGGCGATCGGGATCGACTTGGCGTTGGCCAGGGAGCAGAAATCGCCGCCCGGGCAGCAGATGATGTCGGTCAGCAAACCGATGTTCGGCGTGGCGAAACCTTGCTCGCGCAATTCGCCCCACAGGGCAAACAATTGGCTCTGCTCGACATCGGCCAGAATGATGTTCTGCTCGTGGGAGGTGCGCAGTTGGCCGAAGCTGTAACGATCGGCGAGGTCGGCAACGGCATCGAGCTGCTTGTCGGTGATGTCGCCCGGGGCAACACCAGTCGGCTTCAGGGACAGGGTCACGGCCACATAACCCGGCTTCTTGTGCGCCAGGGTATTGCGGGTGCGCCAGCGGGCGAAGCCAGGGTGCTGTTTGTCGAGCTCGGCCAGTTCGGCGGTCTGGTTGTCCAGAGACTTGTAGTCCGGATCGACGAAGTGTTTGGCCACGCGATGCACTTCGGCGTCGGTCAACGTGGTCTGGCCACCGCGAAGGTGTTCCATTTCCGCGTCGACTTTCTGCGCGAACACTTCAGGCGTCAGGGCCTTGACCAGAATCTTGATCCGCGCCTTGTACTTGTTGTCGCGACGGCCGTAGCGGTTGTAGACCCGTAGAATGGCGTCGAGGTAGCTCAACAGGTCTTGCCATGGCAGGAACTCGTTGATGAACGCGCCCACCACCGGTGTACGGCCCAGGCCGCCACCAACCAGCACACGGAAACCCAGTTCGCCCGCGGCGTTATGCACCGGCTCAAGACCGATGTCATGGACTTCAATGGCCGCACGGTCGGAGGTCGAACCGTTGATGGCGATTTTGAATTTACGCGGCAGGTAGGCGAATTCCGGGTGGAACGTGGTCCACTGGCGGACGATTTCGCACCATGGACGCGGGTCGATCAACTCGTCGGCCGCGACACCGGCGAACTGGTCGGTGGTGACGTTGCGCAGGCAGTTGCCGCTGGTCTGGATCGCATGCATCTGCACGGTCGCCAGCTCAGCCAGGATGTCCGGGATGTCTTCCAGGGCCGGCCAGTTGAACTGCACGTTCTGCCGGGTACTGATGTGGGCGTAGCCCTTGTCGTAGTCACGGGCAATTTTGGCCATCATTCGCGTCTGGCGCGAAGTCAGTTGGCCGTAAGGCACCGCGACACGCAACATCGGCGCGAAGCGCTGGATATAAAGGCCATTTTGCAGGCGCAGGGGGCGGAATTCTTCTTCGCTCAGCTCGCCTGCCAGATAGCGTCGGGTCTGATCACGGAACTGCTTGACGCGGTCCTCGATGATCCGCTGATCGTACTCGTCGTATACGTACATATAAGTCCTGTTCTCAGGCTTGGGCCGGTTGGATACAGCTGCGTTTTCGCAAGCTTTCATCCGATACAGCCTCGGCAATTCTGCGCGCACGGCCGCGCACTCCCAACGGAGCCGACGCAAGATACCAGTTTGCAGTTATGCGCAAAAGTGATGTTTGAGTATATGCAAAGAACCAAAACGACTAATGAAACTCATAGGTTCAAAACCCACATTTGTGGTGCGGGCAATCATCGTCTTAACTGTGCTCGAGTCTTTATGCAATCACCGATAAAACCGACAAGAGGCGATGCAATGAGCAACCCAACCAAAGCAGGGAAAAGCGATAGCACGGTCGATGCCTGGGCGATTTTGTTCCTGATCATCCTGGTCGTGGGCACAGCGGTGTTCTGGGTCAGCCATCAATAAACGACCCCGTCCGGGCCCGGCGCCGACGATTGTCGGACAAAAGCCGGAATAAGCGCCGTTCCAGAAACTTCGCTGGCTATAATGCGCAGCGGATTTTCGGGGGCTCGGACGTGTTGAAGTTCTTCTGTGGTGTTGTGCTGGCGCTTGGTACGGTCTTGGGGCCGTGTGCCCAGGCCGCGTCCGTATTGTTCCTCAATCCCGGGACCACCCAAGAGGTGTTCTGGGTCAGTTACTCGCAGTTCATGCAGGCCGCAGCCAAGGACCTGGGCATGGATTTGCACATCCAGTATGCCGAGCGAAACGCTGAAACCACGCTCAAGCAGGCCCGCGAAGCCCTGCAAGGGCCGAATCGACCGGACTATCTGGTGTTCGTCAACGAACTGTCCGTCGCGCCCGAAATCCTGCGTCTGGCTCAAGGCAGCGGTGTGAAGCTGTTTTTGGTCAACAATGGCCTGACCCCGGACCAGGTGCGCCTGCTCGGCGCCCAACCAGACAAGTACCCCGACTGGCTGGGCAGTCTGGTGCCCAATAACGAGGAGGGCGGCTACTTGATGCTCAAGGAGCTGATTCGCCAGCATCGCCCAATCGCACCTGGTGAAGTCATTGATCTTGTGGCCTTTTCCGGCCTGAAGCTCACCCCGGCCGCGCAACAGCGTGAGAAGGGCATGATGCGGGCATTGGCCGAACACCCTGAAGTGCGGTTGCGCCAGTTGGTCTATGGCGGCTGGACCCGCGAGCGCGCCTATGAACAGGCCAGGTTATTGTTCAAGCGTTACCCGCAAACGTCGCTGGTCTGGTCGGCCAATGATGAAATGGCCTTTGGCGCCATGCAGGCCTACGCCGAAACGGGCGGCCAACCCGGCAAGGACGTGCTGTTCAGCGCCGTCAACAATTCACCGACCGCGTTGCAGGCGCTGTTGGAAGGGCGGTTGAGTGTGCTGTTGGGCGGGCACTTCACTCTGGGTGGTTGGGCCCTGGTGCAACTGCATGACTACGATCAGGGCGTAGACGTCAGCCAGTACGGTGGGCGCGACCGGCAGATTCCGTTGTTGCAGCTGATCGATCGCGCGCAAGCCAGGCGATTGCTGGCCTTGAGTGCGACTCAAAATTACGGCGTGGATTTTCGCAAACTCTCGGCCAAGGGGCGACCGACGTCGTATCGCTACCCGTTCAGCTTGCAAGCCCTGATGCACTGAGCCGGTTCAGATCCCCGTCAGGTGCAATACCAGTTTGACGATGCCAAACAGCGTCAACGCGAACACCGCCGTGAACAGAATCCCCAGAATCACGAAATGACTGGGCTTGCCGTGAGTGAAGTCCCGGGCCCGGTTCTTCCCGCTCTGCACCCCGAACGCTGCCGCCATGACGCTGTGCAGCATCTGCCAAAAGGTTGGCGGCTTGTTGTTGTCGACTGGATCGTCCATAAATCCCTCGTCTCAAAGTATCTCCCCAAAGCATAGCCAATTCGACGATTCGTGCCGTGACAGACTCGCCCCGGATCGAAGTCATTCGTAACAAATCGTCGGTATGGCGATATTTATCTACCGCAGATGCGTTCTCCTGAAATGGTGTCCTGTCGCTCCACTTATCAGGAGAGACACTATGCCCGCAACGCCCCCACCTTCATCTTTCACGACGAAGACCCCACTCGTGCCGTTAAAGCCACGGGTTTCAGAGAGAACCAGTATTCATGGCGAGCTTCTTGAGCAGATGGCTCCCGAATGGCTGGTTAATGCCACGCCAGCAAGACGTCATGCGATGAAAAATACCGGCACGCGTCTGCCAGATTGGTATCAGCGTGCATCCCTCACGCAACAGCAGGCACTGAGAGAACGTTTCAACGCCAGTTTTACCTCACAGACCCGGTTGGACAAGACGATGTCGACACTTCAGGACATCGATACCTTCGCCGAACCGTTGCTGATCAAGGCACTGAAGGATCAGTTCGGTGCAGACGTAGACGTCAACAGAACCTTGTTATGCCTCAGGCGACCACTGGAAATCAGTGATCTTGAAATTGAAGTTGCAAATTTCGAGGTCATGAAGCTTTCGCTGCTGCAGGCCGCGTTGCATAACTTTGAAGCTGCCGAGTGTGAGCAGGGTGCTTTTCATAAAAAATCCGGCTTCGTGGTAGAAACATCGACACCCGGCACATTCCAGCTAGTCACTGTTGGATTGACGGTGAGTCAATTCCTGACACTGTGTCGTCGTCTGGATATCGGAGCGAAGTATCAGACTTACGTGAAGGCATTTTTTCAGCCCTTGGATGTGCAATCGGAAACGACACTGCGCCAGCAATTCATTACCAGCCAGAAAGAGGCGATGAGGGCTGCTGCCGAACTGGCCTTGCTGAAAAAGGACATCGAGCGCAAAGACTACGAAATGATCCTGTCGGTTGTTGATGGGGACGTTCATCCCTGGCAGGGCAACAAACAAGTCTGGTTTCGCGACCTGAGTTTGATGAAACGCAGAATGACAGGCTGCGTGGTGTTCAGTATTTGTGAGAAATATCGCTACACCGATGAATTCATTGTTTACATTCCTCATGATCCGCACCACCCGCTCAAGCGCTACACGCCTTCGCAAATGCGTGAAGCGTTCACGCGCCAATTTACGGCCCGGGATGCATCAGCTTCCAGCGCAGGGCGCGCGACCACCTACCAGCGCTTTTTCAGCCAATTCGTGGCCTACGCCGACCGTCCTTACTACTTTAGCCAGTTCACTCGTAAAGCCGCGGACGCGCCTGCTGATCCCTTGCATTCCGTCTGGTGGAAAGTCACGCAGTTCATTCCGCCGTTTTCTACCGTCGCGCGCATTAAAGAGCTGCCTCCCGAACGGCAGGGCAATCGGGAACCGGTCGACGACCCTTATCTCAACCCCGGTGCTGTTCTGCGCAAAGGGTCTGCCGGCATCTGGGCTGACAACATTGATCTGTGGGCCTATCTCTACGAACAAAACTGCGACAAGGTCATTGCCGATGCGCGCAGCCATGCAGTTCCCACTGCGGATGTCGATGCGAAAGTTCGCGCGGAAAAACTCAGTCATCTGCTGGAAATCGGCATGCTGGCATTGAACATGGTGTCAATGTTCGTACCGGTGTTGGGCGAGGTCATGATGACGGTGATGGCGGGTCAACTGTTGTACGAATCCCTGGAGGGGGCGATCGAGTGGAGTGAGGGCGATCGCAACGCAGCCAAGGCACATCTGATCGATGTGGCAGAAAACCTGGCGCTGATCGGCGTGATGGCCGGCGTGGGCAAAGGGCTGGGCAAACTGACAGCGGTGAAACCTGAACCTGTGATCGAGCGCCTGGAGCAAATCAAGCGACCCAATGGCCAGACCCGTTTATGGAGGCCAGACCTGGGCGCCTATGAAAGTGACGTTGCGCTGGGTCGCAACGCCAGCCCTGACTCATCGGGACAACATCGGGTAAACGGCAAGACCTATATCCGCCAGGCAGGCAAGGTCTATGAAACAGCCTACGATGAGCCGCTGAAAAAATGGCGCATCAAACATCCGGCCGACGCAGGTGCCTATCAGCCAATACTCGAGCACAACGGCCACGGTGCCTGGCGCCATACACTGGAGCGTCCGCTTGAGTGGGATCGCCTGACGCTGCTGCGGCGCATGGGCCATGTGACCGAGGCGTTGACCGATGGGCAATTGCTCAAAATCGCCGACGTTGTTGGTGTCAGTGACAATGCCTTGCGCAAAATGCACCTGGATCATTTGCCTCTAGCGCCTGAACTGGCCGACGCCTTGCGGCTGTTCGCGGCTGATGTCGGGCGGGCTGAGGCCAGCGAGCAGGTCAGCAGTGAGCCAGTCATCACCCTGCTGCAGCGAATGTGTCCGGGGCTAGGCGAAACCGCTGCACAGCGGGTGTTGCTGGATGCCAGTGCGGAAGAACTCACGCGCCTGAAAACAACGCGTCGAGTTCCGTTGAGAATACTCGAGGAGGCCCGTTGGTATGCGCAGCAGGGGCGTGTCAGTCAGGCCTTTGCCGGTCTGCACCTGGAGCGCATGGCCTCGGCCGACAGTAAATGGCTCGCACTGCATGCACTGGAAAAAATGCCGGGCTGGTCCGGTGAAGTGCGCCTGGAGATTCGCGACGGCCACATCAACGGTCCGCTGATCGATGGCATCGGCAGCGAAACCGCCGCGAGCCGCAAGTATGTGGTCAAAAATGAGCCGGCCTACCAGGCGTTTGACGAGCATGGCGAGGCACTCAATGGTGTGCCCTCGCAGGGCGACAACTTTTTTGCCTCGATCATGCACGCCTTGCCCGACGAATCGCGCCGGGCACTGGGCGTTCCACACGTCAGTCAAGGCGCTGATTTGCAGCGGGCAATAATCGACTCGACCATCGAACATCGAGCCGAATTGGCGCAACTGCTGGAGGCACGCTCAGGCCGGAACAAGACGTTCAAGCCACCCGTACGAGTGACGGAGCGCACCGTGGGTTACTACGCCAGCGGACGCGGGCAAGGGATAAATCCGTCTTTGGTGACTCGCGTACGGGACGTCTATCCGCAGCTCACCGATCAGCAGGCCAATGGATTCATCCTCAAGCAGTTGCGAGAAGGTAAGAGCGACGCACAGATTTTCAGCCATTTGCAGACGCGCATGCGCGAGTGGCAGCAGCTTGAGACCGTGCTGGACCAATGGGTTCGCGAGCCAGCGTCCGAGTCGATGTTGCGCACTCTGTTAGGAGGCAAGGCCGCTGCTGCGCGAAACATCAAGCAGGCCTGGCGCAACGCACCGCTGGTCGAGGAGCAGCCGCTTTTGCGTTCACTGGACGTGGTGTGTGACGACCCGCTGCCTTCACTGGCGGCAGATTTTTCACACGTGGATGGGCTGCTTCTGTGGGGGCAGTGTGTGACGGACGCCAATGTCGATGCATTGCTGGGCGCGTTTCCCAAGCTGAAACGCCTGCGAATCAATTCAACCAGCGATGCGTTCACCAACGTGCCCGAAGCGTTGAGCGGGATGCCCGACCTCACGGGGCTGAGCCTGTCTTCGGCGGTGCCCTACGCGGTGGATATGCCGACGCGATTGAGTGCGCTGACGACGCTTGAAGATCTCAGCGTTTACTCCTCCGGTTTCGCGCCGTTGGCACTGGATGTCAGCCGCATGCGCAATCTGCGCAGCCTGGAGGTGCTGGCACCTTCGCTGTATCAATGGCCGGCAGGTGTGCTTGAGCTACCGCACCTGGTACGCCTGAATCTCAGAAGCACAGGGATCAGGACATTGCCCGACGGGGTGTTCGAAGGGCATGAAAATCTATGGTCCGGGTTATCGCTGGACTGGTCGAAGTTCGTCCGTGAAAACTTCAAACCGGCGTATGAGTACGTCAGCAATCACCCCGAACATCTCATTGATCGAGAGGAGATGGTCAGGGATTACTGCCGGGGGGAACTGAATCGGCTGGCTGACGGCATGAACGAGCCTCCCATGAGTTTGTACAACAGTTTTGTCGAGCAATGGCAGGGGCATCAAGCAAGGTTTGCGGCAGTGGACGCCTTGAGCGAACAGTTCCGTGTGCTGGATGGGCAGCTGAACGACTGGGCCAGTCGTGCGATGCAGCAGAAAATGGATCTGAAGGAAGTGATGGGAAGGTCATGGGCGGCGGCTTTCATCAGGACGTGCTGGCGCAACGGTGCATTCAAACGCTACGGCTCGACTGGCGATGCCTCGGCGCTTGATTTGCCGAAAGTCCAATTCAGTGAGTTTCCCCAGCTGCCTGCCGGTGCCTTCGATCATGTTCAAAGCCTTTATTTGAAAGGGGTGCAAGCGCCTGCTGAACAGTTCCGCGGCTTTATTCGAGGGTTTACCGAGCTGCAAGCCCTCGACCTGAGTGGTAATGAACTGAGCGAAGTGCCGATTGCCGCGGGTGATCTTGTGAAGTTGACCCGTCTGGACCTCTCCGGCAACCGGATCGTCGTCGGCCCTGAGGTGCAACTCGCGGTCGATGGCCTGCGCGCAGTCGAATCCCTGGACTTGAGCAACAACCCGCTGAACGCGCTGGACATCAGTCGCCTGTCTCGCCTGAAGACCTTGAACTTGCGGAACACGGACCTGCGGCAATGGCCAACGGGAACGCAGGATCTGCCGCAGTTGGCCTGGCTGGATTTGCGTGGCAGCCATATTTCTTCGCTGCCGGCAGATCTTGCCG
Organism: Pseudomonas sp. GM102; assembly: GCF_000282555.1. Lineage (NCBI taxonomy): Bacteria > Pseudomonadati > Pseudomonadota > Gammaproteobacteria > Pseudomonadales > Pseudomonadaceae > Pseudomonas > Pseudomonas sp. GM102. Next base: position 98,828 of record NZ_AKJB01000046.1, read on the forward strand.
ATGACGTGCTGCTCAAGAGTCAGCTGACCGGCATACCCTTGACCCCGCAAGCCATGGCAGCGCTGAAAGCAGCCCGCCAGCGCATCGAGATTGCCAAAAGTCTGCCGGCCGGCTCGCTGAAAAGGTTCGATCTGGAAGAGGTGCCGGCCACTTTCCCTCCGACCGAAAGCGGTTTCTCCATCGCCCGGCATCTGCTGCCCGTGCCGCCAATCCCTGTAGGCGAAGGCAGCCTGCTGTTGGCAAAACGCCTGCAACGATTGAATCCGGCACTTGCCGACGATGAAGCATTGCAAGCAATCGAGCAGATGCGCACAAGTGGAGCAACGGATGTACACATCATCGATCGGCTTGACGAATGGGACCAGACGTTCGAAACGCTGACGCGCCAATTGAATGGTTGGTTGTATACGCGGGAGTCTAGCGGTGCGGGATGGAGAGTGTCGGCGGAAAGTCGTCGGGTGGCTGCCGTGCGAATCCTCGAGTGCTGGCGCGAAGGGCTGAATGGCGCCGGAGGCACGATGGGCGAGGCGTTGAATCTCAACGGTCTGCAATTGGGCGATCTTCCCGAATTGCCGACCGTGTTCTCCCACGTCGACACGCTGGACCTGACGGGTGTAAGGCTGTCCCAACAAGGGTCGGATGGCTTTCTCAAGGCCTTTACCCAAGTGAAATCCTTGAAGCTCAACGGCAATGGTCTGCAAGCGTTGCCTGAGCCCATCCAGAGCATGGGCAACCTTGAGCGGCTGGAGCTTTCCGCGAACCGCTTCAGCGATACCGGGCATTTGTATGCCGCGTTGAACCGGCTGGAACACCTGCAATGGCTGGATCTGGGTTACAACGCCCTGGACGACTTTGATGTCGCAGTGTTTGAGCGACTGGAGACGCTCGATCTGCGTCACAACAACCTGACCGAATGGCCGCAAGGCGTGCTGGACGCCAACCATCTCAGCGCATTGAACCTGAGCAGCAACGACATCACTACGATCCCTGCCGAGGCCCTGGATGGCAGCCATGATGCACTGATCTCCGGCACGGACCTGAGCGAAAACTACAATGTGGCGCTTGAAAGTCTTGAGCGGCTCCGCGATTACCGCGAGGCAGGTACTCGCGAAACGGTGCTGGGGTTGTCGCGTACTGATCTTGACGAAATGATTGCCGAAGCCAGCGGTAATGGTGATGGTGAAAGTGAAAGTGAAAGCTTCGAGTCCGATGAAAGCCTGCCCGAGATGCCACCGGATTTTGCCCAAAGTGCGCCGTGGCTAGCCAATGCTTCGCCCGAGGACCTGTCCGGCAAAACGCTCGTCTGGAATCAACTCGCGGCTGAACCGGACAACGCTGCGTTCTTTCATTTACTGTCGCGATTGCAGGATACGCAGGAGTTCAGGGTAGCGAATGCCGACCTGACACGCCGTGTGTGGACAGTCATGGACGCGGCCGCTGGCAACGCCGAACTCAGGGAGGTCCTGTTCGCCAGTTCCAACACACATGGCACCTGTGTCGATGGTCGAATCCTCACCTTCAGTGGGCTGGAGAGCAAAGTGTTCACGCACAATGCCTTGCTCGAGGTTCCCGCCGGGCGACTGGCTGTGAAGGGTGAGGCACTGTTGAAATTATCCAGGCAACTTTTCCGACTGGACAAGGTAGACGAACTGGCGACAAAAGCCGCTGCGCGCAACGGTCGGGATGAAGCGGAAGTGCGCCTGGGCTATCGAATCGGTCTGACGAGTGGCTGGAGCGACGGCCTGGAGCTACCGGGACAGCCGACGCACATGACGTACGCCTCGGGTGTCACACCGCGGCAACTGGCTGACGCTCGCGTTGAGGTCATCAATGCGGAACAGTCCGACGGGTTTTTTGAAGACCTGATCCAGCGTGATTACTGGGTGGCGTACCTCAAGGAAAAATACCCGGAAGAGTTCAGGAAACTCGATGAGGCTGATACGTCCGAGGAGACTGTGGACGCCGATGATGCAGCATTGATGAGCAGGCTTTTTGACCTGGCGGCGGCACGCAACAGCAGGATGATCGAACTGTCGCGCAAGGAGGTCGACGCCTCGAATAACCCAAGTGTCTGACAGCTGCCTGTAGGCGCGAGCTTGCCCGCGATGCGGCCTTAAAAGCGCTATCGCGGGTAAGCTTGCTCCTGCAAATGCACGAGTGCCAGTGGCCAGCGATGTTGAATGTGACGGCCTCTTCGCGAGCAAGCCCGCTCCCACAGGGATTTTTGACGTTCACAAATCCTGATCCACCCCCAATCCTGTGGGAGCGGGCTTGCCCGCGAAGGCGCCCTAAAGGACGCCATCGCAGCAAGCCTGATCCGGGGTTACTCGTCGTAACCCAGGTTCGGTGCCAACCAACGCTCAGTCACGCTCAATTCCTGACCTTTGCGCGAGGTGTAGCTCTGCACCTGATCCTTGTCGATCTTGCCCACGGCGAAGTACTGCGCCTGTGGGTGAGCGAAGTACCAGCCGCTGACCGCTGCCGCCGGGAACATGGCGTAGTGCTCGGTGAGGAACACGCCGCTGCGGCCGGCTTTGAGTTCTTCCGCTTCCGGGTCCAGCAGCTTGAACAGCGTGGCTTTCTCGGTGTGATCCGGGCACGCCGGGTAGCCTGGAGCAGGGCGGATGCCGGTGTACTGCTCTTTGATCAGCGCCTCGTTGTCCAGCGTCTCGTCCTTGGCGTAGCCCCAGTAGTCTTTACGCACCTGTTGGTGCAGCCATTCGGCACAGGCCTCGGCCAGACGGTCGGCCAACGCCTTGACCATGATCGAGTTGTAGTCGTCGCCTGCTTCCTGGTAAGCCTTGGCCACTTCTTCGGCACCGATCCCGGCGGTGGTGATGAAACCACCCACGTAGTCGGTCACGCCGCTGTCCTTCGGTGCGACGAAGTCGGCGAGGGAGAAGTTCGGTTTGCCGTCGGTCTTGATGATCTGCTGGCGCAAGTGGTGCAGCTTGGCCAATGGCTTGCCGTCATCGCCGTAGACTTCGATGTCATCGTCGCGCACCTGATTGGCCGGCCAGAAACCGAACACCGCACGGGCGCTGATGAGTTTTTCGTCGATCAGTTTGGCGAGCATTTCCTGGGCATCGGCGTACAGCGCGGTGGCGGCTTCACCGACCACTTCGTCCTTGAGGATGCGCGGGAATTTACCGGCCAGGTCCCAGGAGATGAAAAACGGTGTCCAGTCGATGTACTCGGCCAGCACCTTCAGGTCGATGTTGTCCAGCACCTTGGCGCCGGTGAACGTCGGTTTGACAGGTTCGTAGCTGCCCCAGTCGAACTGCGGCTTCTTGGCGATGGCCACCGGGTAGCTCAGGCGCTCGGTACGGGCGCTGCGGTTGGCGGTGCGCTCGCGAACGTCGATGTATTCCAGGCGAGTCTTTTCGACAAAACCGGCTTTCAATTCCTTGGACAGCAGTTGCGTCGCCACGCCCACGGCGCGGGAGGCATCGGTGACGTAGATCACCGCGTCGTTGCTGTACTTGGGCTCGATCTTCACCGCCGTGTGCGCCTTGGACGTGGTCGCGCCACCGATCATCAACGGCAGATGGAAGTCCTGACGCTGCATCTCGCGGGCCACGTGAACCATCTCGTCCAGTGAAGGCGTGATCAAACCGGACAGGCCGATGATGTCGCATTTCTGTTCTTTGGCGACTTGCAGGATCTTCTCTGCCGGCACCATCACGCCAAGGTCGACGATGTCATAGCCGTTACAGCCCAGCACCACGCCAACGATGTTCTTGCCGATGTCGTGTACGTCGCCCTTGACCGTGGCCATCAGGATCTTGCCCTTGGCTTCCGGCTTGTCGCCTTTTTCCAGCTCGATGAACGGGATCAAGTGGGCCACGGCCTGCTTCATCACGCGGGCGGACTTCACCACCTGCGGCAGGAACATTTTGCCGGCGCCGAACAAGTCGCCGACGATGTTCATGCCGGACATCAGCGGGCCTTCGATCACTTCGATCGGGCGCGCAAAGGACTGACGCGACTCTTCGGTGTCTTCAACGATGTGCGTGGTGATGCCTTTGACCAGCGCATGCTCCAGACGCTTGTTGACGTCCCAGTTGCGCCACTCTTCGGTCTCGGCTTCCTTGACGCTGCCGTCGCCCTTGTACTTGTCGGCGATGGCGAGGAGGGCGTCGGTGCCTTCCGGAGTGCGGTTGAGGATCACGTCTTCGACGGCGTCACGCAGCTCGGTGGGGATCTGGTCGTAGATCTCCAGTTGGCCGGCGTTGACGATGCCCATGGTCAGGCCATTACGGATCGCATACAGCAGGAACACCGAGTGAATCGCCTCGCGCACCGGATTGTTGCCACGGAACGAGAACGATACGTTCGACACGCCGCCGGAGGTCAGGGCGTACGGCAGTTCGTCGCGGATGTAGGCGCAGGCGTTGATGAAGTCCACAGCGTAGTTGTTGTGTTCTTCGATGCCGGTGGCTACAGCGAAGATGTTCGGGTCGAAGATGATGTCTTCCGGCGGGAAGCCGACTTCGTTGACCAGAATGTCGTAGGAGCGTTTGCAGATTTCTTTCTTGCGCGCTTCGGTGTCGGCCTGGCCGGCTTCGTCGAAGGCCATCACCACCACTGCGGCGCCGTAGCGTTTGCACAGTTTGGCGTGATGAATGAACTGTTCGACACCTTCCTTCATGCTGATCGAGTTGACGATGCCCTTGCCCTGGATGCACTTGAGGCCGGCTTCGATCACTTCCCACTTGGAGGAGTCGATCATGATCGGCACGCGGGAGATGTCCGGTTCACCGGCAATCAGATTGAGGAAGGTCACCATGGCCTTCTTCGAATCGAGCATCCCCTCGTCCATGTTGATGTCGATCACCTGGGCGCCGGCTTCGACCTGTTGCAGGGCGACTTCCAGGGCTTCGGTGTAGTTGTCTTCACGGATCAGACGGGCGAACTTGGCGGAACCGGTAATGTTGGTGCGCTCGCCGACGTTGACGAACAGCGAGCTGCGATCAATGGTGAACGGTTCCAGGCCCGACAGGCGGCAGGCCTTGGGAATGTCCGGAATCTCGCGCGGCGCATAGCCGGCCACCGCTTTGGCGATGGCTTCAATGTGGCCCGGCGTGGTGCCGCAGCAGCCGCCGACGATGTTCAGGAAGCCGCTTTGGGCGAACTCTTCGATGACCTTGGCGGTTTGGGCCGGCAGCTCGTCGTACTCACCGAATTCGTTCGGCAGACCGGCGTTCGGGTGCGCGGAAACGTGGGTGTTGGCCTTGTTCGACAGTTCTTCCAGGTACGGACGCAACTCGCTGGCCCCGAGGGCGCAGTTCAGGCCGACCGAAATCGGCTTGGCGTGGGCCACGGAGTTCCAGAACGCTTCGGTGGTCTGGCCCGACAGTGTGCGGCCGGAGGCATCGGTGATGGTGCCGGAGATCATGATCGGCAACTCGACGCCCAGTTCTTCGAACACGCCTTGCACGGCGAAGATCGCCGCTTTGGCGTTGAGGGTATCGAAGATGGTTTCGATCAGGATCAGGTCGGCACCGCCTTCGATCAGGCCTTTGGTGGCTTCGGTGTAGTTCTCCACCAGCTCATCGAAGGTCACGTTGCGGTAGCCAGGGTTGTTCACGTCAGGCGACAGCGAGCAGGTGCGGCTGGTCGGGCCGAGCACGCCAGCGACGAAACGCGGCTTGTCCGGGTTCTCGAGAGTTTTCGCATCGGCAATCTTGCGGGCCAGGCGAGCGCCTTCTACGTTCAATTCGTAGGCGAGTTCTTCCATGCCGTAATCGGCCATGGAAATCCGGGTGGCGTTGAAGGTGTTGGTTTCCAGAATGTCGGCGCCGGCGTCCAGATAGGCCTTCTCGATGCCGCCAATCACGTCAGGACGTGTCAGCACCAACAAGTCGTTGTTGCCTTTGACATCGCTCGGCCAGCCAGCGAAGCGTTTGCCACGGTAATCCTGCTCCTCGAGCTTGTAGCTCTGGATCATCGTACCCATGCCGCCATCGAGAATCAGGATGCGCTCTTTGAGGGCGTGCTTGAGAGCTTGAAGGCGAACGCTGCGATCGGACATTTGGACTACTCGGTAAGGCCATGACGAAGGGGCGGGATAATAACAAACCTGTGCGCTTTTGGAGCATGTACGGGTTTTGCATGAATATCGTTCATGTTGGTGCGCAGGCCAGACCGGTAGAATCGCGGCGTTTTCTCATGATCAGGACCAGGGATATGTCGTATCGCGTCGTCACCAGCCTATTGATGCTGTTTTTAAGCGGGGGCGCCGCTGCGCAAGGTCCGGACATTTCCTACGTCCGGGACATTCAACCGATCTTCACCGAAAAGTGCGTGGCCTGCCATGCCTGCTACGACTCCGCCTGTCAGCTCAATCTGGGCAGTGGTGAAGGGGCGGCCCGAGGTGCAACCAAGGCACCCGTTTATGATGGCGAACGCAGACAGGCCGCAGCGCCGACCCGGCTGTTTTATGACGCCTTCGGCAAGCGTGCCTGGCAGCAAAAGGGCTTTTATTCGGTGCTCGACGCCCAAGGCAGCCAGGCGGCGCTGATGGCGCGCATGCTCGAACTGGGCCACAAAACCCCGTTGCAACCAAACGCCAAATTGCCGGAAGACATCGTCCTGGGCCTGAACCGGGAGAACATGTGCGCCATGCCGGCTGAGTTCGACGGCTATGCCAGCTCCCACCCGAAAGAAGGCATGCCGTTGGCAGTCACCGGCCTGACCGATCAGCAATACCAGACGTTGCAACGCTGGCTGGCCTCCGGTGCGCCAATCGATGAGCAGGGCCTGGTGCCCAGCGCCAAGGAAGCCTTGCAGGTGGTGCAGTGGGAAAACCTGCTCAACGCACCGGGCGCTAGGGAGAGTCTGGTGGGGCGCTGGTTGTTTGAGCACTGGTTCCTGGCGCATCTCTATTTCAAGGACGGCGAGGCGGGGCATTTCTTTCAGTGGGTACGTTCGCGCACACCGACGGGGCAGCCGATTGATTTGATCAACACCCGCCGGCCGAATGACGATCCGGGCACTCAGGTCTATTACCGTCTATGGCCGGTGCAAGGCGTGATCGTGCACAAGACCCACATCACCTATCCGCTGAGCGCGGCGAAGATGGCGCGGATCAAAAGCCTGTTCTACAGCGGCAACTGGCAGGTCAACGCGCTGCCGGGTTATGGGCCGGAACGACGGGCCAATCCGTTTACGACCTTTGAGGCCATCCCGGCCCAGGCGCGTTACCAGTTCATGCTCGATAACGCCGAGTACTTCGTGCGCACCTTTATTCGTGGCCCGGTCTGCCGTGGCCAGATCGCCACCGACGTGATTCGCGACAATTTCTGGGCGCTGTTCCAGGCCCCGGAGCATGACCTCTATATCACCGACCCGAATTATCGCGGCCAGGCCACGCCGTTGCTGGCGATGCCAGGGCAGAACGATGACGTCGGCAGTGTCCTGAGCCTGTGGCACGACTACCGTGACAAACGCAACGAATATGAAGCCCTGCGCCGGGACAGCTACGCGGATCTGCCGGCACCGAGCTGGTCGACCCTGTGGGCCGGCAATGACAACGCGCTGCTGAGCATCTTCCGGCATTTCGACAGCGCCTCGGTGAACAAAGGCCTGATCGGTGACGTCCCGCAAACCATCTGGCTGTTCGATTACCCGTTGCTGGAACGCACGTATTACCAGTTGGCAGTCAACTTCGATGTATTCGGTAACGTGTCCCATCAGGCCCAGACCCGACTGTACTTCGACCTGATCCGCAACGGTGCCGAGCAGAACTTCCTGCGCTTGATGCCGGCCGACTCACGGGATGGGTACCTCGACGATTGGTATCAGAACGGCGGACAGCTCAAGATGTGGCTGGATTACGAGTACATCGACAACGACAAACCCACGGCACTGACGCTGGACGAAAAGGATCCGAAACGCGATTTCGCCCTGCAATTGCTGGCCCGGTACGGCGAACTCAATGCCAAGCCTGACCCGATCAACCGATGCGATGGCGCTTATTGCTCGCGGCCGAACATCGATCTGGCGTTGCAGAACGCCGAACAGGCCTTGAGCCGCCTGACTTCGCGCCCGGCTGCAGGGCTGAAGGTCATTGAGCAGTTGCCGGAAGCCACAATGTTGCGCATCGAGACCCAAAGCGGCAAGCGCGAGGTCTACAGCCTGCTGCGCAACCGGGCCCACAGCAACGTGGCGTTCCTGCTGGGTGAGTCGCGGCGTTATCAGCCGGGGCTCGATACGTTGACGATTTATCCGGGAGTGCTCAGCAGCTACCCGAACTTCATGTTCAACATCCCGGCCGGGCAAGTGCCCGCGTTCGTCGACGCGATGGAAAATACCAGGGACGCCGCCAGCTTCGAGAAAATCGTCGAACGCTGGGGCATTCGTCGCAGTCATCCGCAGTTCTGGCAGTATTTCCATGATCTGAGCCGCTACATCCACGACACCGACCCGGTGGAAGAGGGCGTGCTGGACATGAACCGCTACGAGAATCTTTGATTGAAGGCCTGAACACCCACCCCCGAACCCTGGCTGAACCCCTGTAGGAGCGAAGCTTGCTCGCGAAAGCGGTTTAACAGTCGACATCTATGCTGAATGTCAGACCGCTTTCGCGAGCAAGCTTCGCTCCTACAGGGGGCGACGGTGATCAGATGTTCATCGACAGGCACACTTTCCCGACAAAAATACTAGGACTTTGTCCGGCGCGATGATTGGCGTAAACTGCGTCCAAGCCTGCGAGGAGTTTCCATGACCGCTATTACCATTACCGACGCCGCCCACGATTACCTGGCTGATCTGCTTTCCAAGCAGAACACCCCGGGTATCGGTATCCGCGTCTTTATCACCCAGCCTGGCACCCAGTACGCCGAAACCTGCATTGCCTACTGCAAGCCGGGCGAAGAAAAACCTGAAGACACGGCGCTGGGGCTCAAAAGCTTTACCGCCTACATCGACTCGTTCAGCGAAGCATTTCTGGACGATGCGGTAGTCGACTACGCCACCGACCGCATGGGCGGCCAACTGACCATCAAGGCGCCAAACGCCAAAGTACCGATGGTCAACGCCGACAGTCCGGTCAACGAGCGCATCAACTACTACCTGCAAACCGAAATCAACCCGGGGCTGGCCAGCCACGGCGGTCAGGTCAGCCTGATCGATGTGGTCGAAGACGGCATTGCCGTGCTGAAATTCGGCGGCGGTTGCCAGGGCTGCGGCCAGGCAGACGTCACCCTGCGCGAAGGCATCGAGCGCACCTTGCTCGAGCGTATTCCTGAGCTCAAGGGCGTTCGTGACGTGACCGACCACACGCAGAAAGAAAACGCCTACTACTAAGGTGTTCGCTGCGATATAAAAAAACGGTGCCCGTGAGCACCGTTTTTTTTGATCGTTCCCACGCAGAGCGTGGGAACGATCATCTCAGGGTCTGTAGAGGTGCGCATGCCCCGCGCGATACAACGACGATTCACTGAAGTGATCGCTGCCCAACACCCGACCCACCAGAATCAGCGCCGTGCGGCGGAATCCCTTGGCTTGAACCTTCCCGGCAATATCCGCCAACGTCCCCACCACCCAATCCTGATCCGGCCAGGTCGCCCGATGAATCACCGCGATCGGACAGTCGGCGCCGTAGTGCGGTAGCAATTGGGCAAGGATCTTCTCCAGATGATTGACCCCGAGGTGGATCGCCATGGTCGCCCCGTGCTGCGCCAGACTGCCCAGCTCTTCGCCGGCCGGCATCGCGGTCTTGTCGGCGTAGCGGGTCAGAATCACGCTCTGTGACACGTCCGGCAAGGTCAGTTCAGCACCCAAAAGCGCCGCGCAGGCGGCGGTGGCGGTGACGCCGGGAATGATTTCGAAAGGAATGTCGAGTTCACGCAAATAGCGAATCTGCTCGCCAATCGCGCCATACAGGCTCGGATCGCCGGAATGCACCCGGGCCACGTCCTGGCCGTTGGCATGGGCGCTCTTGATCAGCTCGATGATCTGTTCCAGGTGCAATTCGGCGCTGTTGACTACCTGTTCGGCGCAGTGGCCGTCCAGTACAGCGGCCGGGACCAGGGAGCCGGCATAGATAATGACCGGGCAGCTACGAATCAGCCGTTGGCCTTTGACGGTGATCAGTTCCGGGTCGCCGGGGCCTGCGCCAATGAAGTAGACGGTCATCGTCGTTTCCTGTCAGAAAAAGGGTATGGGCACGCTTCAGATGAAGATTGCTCATGATCGAAGGCGGGGATTATCGGGGATTTTACGCGGCGCTGGCCAATGCCAGGGTGGCCTGGGCGTATTTTTGTCGTGGAATCAGCAACTTTGCCGGTGCCTGAGCCAATTGTTCGGCCAGTGCCAACGCGGCACTTTCCGCTACGCCGTAACAGCCTGTGCGTTCGAACGCGATGTCCGAGTGGTGGCTGAGTTGCGGTTCATAACCGGCCAACTGTTCGCTGCTGAAATACATCAACGGCAAGGCCAGCTGTTCGGCCAGTTCGATCAGGGCGGGTTCTTCGCGCTTCAGGTCGATACTGGCCAAGGCCTTGATCTCACGAAGCTCGATTTGATGGGCCTGTAACGCCTGATCAAGCAGCGCCCGCAGCGTGCTGACGGGGCAGCCGCGTTGGCAGCCCAGGCCGACCACCAGGGTCGGCGCTGCGCTGACGTCAGTCATGCGCAGTATTGGCCATCGCTTTTGCGGCGGAACAACCAGGCGCTGATCAGGCCCAGGGCCAGCCAGAACGCCATGTTGGTCAGCTGCGAAGCGATTTTGAACTGCGCTTCCAGGGCTTCTGGAGCCAGCATGGAGTGCACTTCCGGTTGTGGCGCGCCAATCACATGAGGCACGGCCAGAATCGCCACGCCGAGGATCTTCATCAGCCAGTGGCGGCTGAACACGATCAGCGCGATGCCGACAGCGGTGGAGGCGGCAGTACCAATCCACCAGATCTGCCGTTGCGCCAGATCCGCCGCGGCAGTGCCCGGCAGTTCAGGTGGCAGGCCGAGGGTTGGCGCCAGCACGAACGTCGCGTAACCGGCCAGACCCCAGAGCAGGCCCTGAGAGGTACGGCGTGGAGCGCGCAAGGTGTAGAGGCCTGCGAGCATCAGGGCGAAACCGACCGCTACCACCAGATTGCCGCCGGTGGTTGACAGCACGCGCTGCCAGCCATCTTCCGGCTCCCAGGCTTCGGCATCGTGGGTATGAGCGGTGACAGCGCCCGCGGCGTGCTCGTGAATTTCGACAGTGGCAGGCTCGGATTTTTCGTAGGTCTCGGCCTGCAAAATCAGCGGGGCCACCCAGAAGCTTTGCAGCAGGGTCAGCAGCAGGGCGGCCAGCAGCCCGGTGAAACCTGCGGTTTGCGCAATACGCTTGATCATGTCAGCAGGTCTCAATGGCACGGGAATGCGGCGCTGTGACGGGTATCGTGCGCGGCGTTGTGTACCGCTTCGATGTGCGAGAAACCGGCGAAATACACAAGGCTGGCGCCAAGGATCGACGCACAAAAAGCGGCGGTCAGGCGTTGGCTCAGGGTTGAAGTGGTGCTGATCGTGCTCTTTTTATCGGTGTTGCTGCCGGTGCTGCTGATGATCGACATGGCGCTTCCCTCTGGTCTGTCAGCGGGTGAATAGAGCGCATGAAAACCTCCGCACGTCGGAGCACGCAGAGATTTCGAACAGCGCCCGCCCACCGCGGGTTTGTTATTCAGTGAACGTAAGAGTCACTTTGTGTTGCGGGCCGGTCTCCGGGCTCGCGAGGGGCAGGGCTTGCGCCCAAACCTGCAAGCATCACCTTCCCATGCCGTATGACGGGCACAGTGGCTCTGACGCTTCACTCGCTTACCGTTGCGGGGGCAGCACCGGACTGACATGGCTTTAGAGTAAAGCACATGATTCACCGGTTTCCCGTTTCACCCTGTGAAGGGCACCCGTAACAAGGCGTGTAGGAGAGCATGGGCGGGGGTTGGGCGTCAATTGGCATGGGTTCTCGTTTGAGTTGATCGTTCCCACTCTGCGTGGGAATGCAGCCCGGGACGCTCCGCGTCCCTTTCACAGCCGAACGCGGAGCGTCCGTTGAGGCATTCCCACGCAGAGCGTGGGAACGATCATCATCGACACTATTCCTGTAGGAGCGAGGCTTGCCCGCGAAGGCGTCCTGTGAGTCACCACAGATCTCTGCACGGACATTGACCCGCCCCCACACGATGCGTAGCCTTGCGCTTTCGAGGTTCTTCGGCATTTGCCGAAGCTAAGAAGGGAACGCGGTTGATGCCGCGGCTGCCCCCGCAACTGTGAACGGTGATGTTCGCTGCCACGCCACTGCAAACCCAGGTCCATCAGGTTCGCGGGAAGGCGCAGCAAACGCCAGTCGAACGATTGGCACACCGTCAGCCAGGAGACCTGCCTCGATACAGATTCTCACTACAACCGGGCGGGGTGATCCGGTGGCGGAACTCTTGCGCGCGTGCACTTGCCGCAGCGATTGTCGTCCCGTATGCCCGCCACCTTGCCAAAGGGCATCCGATGAAAACACTGGCCAAACTCCCCGTCACCATCGTTACCGGCTTCCTCGGCTCGGGCAAAACCACCTTGCTGCGCCACATGCTCGACAACGCCCAGGGCCGTCGTATCGCGGTGATCGTCAACGAGTTCGGCGAGCTGGGCATCGACGGCGAAATCCTCAAGCAGTGCTCCATCGGCTGCACCGAAGAAGAAGCCAATGGTCGCGTCTACGAACTGGCCAACGGCTGCCTATGCTGCACGGTTCAGGAAGAATTCTTCCCGGTGATGCGCGAACTGGTCGCGCGTCGCGGCGACCTCGACCACATCCTCATCGAAACGTCGGGCCTGGCCCTGCCAAAACCTTTGGTTCAAGCCTTCCAATGGCCGGAAATCCGCAGCGCCTGCACGGTTGACGCGGTGATCACCGTGGTCGACAGCCCGGCCGTCGCTGCTGGCACCTTCGCTGCGTTCCCGGATCAGGTCGATGCCCAGCGCAAACTCGACCCGAACCTGGACCACGAATCGCCGCTGCACGAGCTGTTCGCCGACCAACTGGCCAGCGCCGACCTGGTGATCCTCAACAAGGCTGACCTGATCAGCGCTGAAGACCTGGCCCGTGTGCGCCTGGAAGTCGCCGAAGAACTGCCGCCAGCGGTGAAAGTCATCGAAGCCAGCAGCGGTCGTCTGCCACTGGACGTGCTGATCGGCCTCGGCGCCGGTTCTGAAGAACACATCGACAGCCGCCATAGCCATCACGATCATCACCATGAAGGCGAGGACGACCACGACCACGACGCGTTCGATTCCATCTCGATCGAGCTGCCACAAGCCGACGAAAGCCTGCTGATGGACGCGCTGACTCAATTGGTGGTCCAGCACGGCATCCTTCGAGTCAAAGGTTTTGCGGCGGTGCCGAACAAGCCGATGCGCCTGCTGATCCAGGGCGTGGGCACGCGTTTCGACAAGCACTTCGACCGTCAGTGGGGCGCTGAAGAAGCGCGCACCACCCGTCTGGTGTTGATCGGTCAGGATCTGGATGCCGCTGCGCTCGAAGCGCAATTGCGCGCTGCGCTCAGCGTTTAAACCATGCACCTGCTCAGGACCCAGCCCGGCGGTTTCGTGTCGGATGACAACATTGCCGACCTTGGACAAACTCCCGCCGAGCTGGTGATCCTGTGCAGCGGCGATTCCAGCCTGGCGTTGCTTGCCGAAGCGGCGCAGCAGGTGCCCGACGATTACCCGAGCGTACGCCTGGCCAACCCGATGCAGGTGCAGAATCACGCCTCGGTCGATCTCTACGTCGACGAAGTGCTGCGCCACGCCAAGGTGATTCTGATCTCGCTGCACGGCGGCATCGCCTATTGGCGTTACGGCATCGAGCGTCTGGTGGAATTGTCCGAGCGCGGCGTGCAGCTGATTCTGGTGCCGGGGGATGATCGCCCGGACCCGGAGCTCAGTGACCTGAGCACCGTAACCGCGCAAGACCGCGACCGGCTCTGGCACTTCCTGCGTCAGGGCGGCATGGCCAACGCACTCGACCTGTTTCGCTGCCTCGCCAATCGCTGGCTGGATCGCGACTACTCATGGTCCGAGCCGCAAACCCTGCCACGCACCGCGATTTACCACCCGCACAAAAGCCCCGCTGAATTGAGCGATTGGCAAGCCGACTGGCAAGCTGATCAGCCGGTGGCGGCGGTGCTGTTTTACCGCTCGCATTTGCAGGCGGCGAATACCGGTTTCATCGATATTTTCTGCCAGCGTTTGCAAGCGGCGGGGTTGAACCCGTTGCCGATCGCGCTGGCCAGTTTGAAAGAGCCCGGCTGCCTGACGGTGGTCGAGGATTTGCTGGATGAAGTCGAGGCGGGGGTGATTCTCAACACCACCGGTTTCGCCCAATCCAGCCCCGAAGCGCCGCATCTTCGACCGTTTCGCCGCAATATTCCGGTGATCCAGGCGATCTGTGCCCAGGACAATGAACCCGGTTGGCGTGCCAGCGAACAAGGCCTCGGTCCCCGCGACCTGGCGATGCACATCGCACTGCCGGAGCTGGACGGGCGGATCATCAGTCGGCCGATCAGTTTCAAGGATCTGGCCTGGCGCAGCGAGCGCAGTCAGTCCGACGTAGTCTGCTACCGGCCGCAACCTGAGCGCATGGATTTTGTTGCAGAACTGGCGCGGCGCTGGATCGATCTGGCGCGAGTGCCCAACGGCGAAAAACGCATCGCCCTGATCCTCGCCAACTACCCGACTCGCGATGGGCGCATCGGCAACGGCGTTGGCCTTGATACTCCGGCTGCGGCATTGAACATCCTCCGTGCCCTGCACGCCGAAGGTTATCCGCTGCCGGCCGAGTTGCCGGACAGCGGCACCGCGCTGATCCAGCAATTGCTCGGCGGCGTCAGCAATGACCTCGACACCCTCGACCAGCGTCCCTGTCATCAAAGCCTCGCGCTGGACGACTACAACCTGATGTTCAACGCGCTGCCCGACGCCAACCGTCAGGCGGTACTGGAGCGTTGGGGCTCGGCCGAAAACGATCCGATGTTCCGTGGCGGGCGAATGATGATCGCCGGCTTGCGTTTCGGCCTGACCTTCGTCGGCATTCAACCGGCCCGGGGTTATCAGGTTGACCCGAGCGCGGTCTATCACGACCCGGACCTGGTGCCGCCCCACGGCTATCTGGCGTTCTACTTCTGGTTGCGCAACACCTACGGCGCTCACGGCGTGATCCATGTGGGCAAGCACGGCAACCTCGAATGGCTGCCGGGCAAGGGCGTCGGGTTGTCGGAAAACTGCTGGCCGGATGCGTTGCTCGGGCCGCTGCCGAACATCTATCCGTTCATCGTCAACGACCCGGGCGAGGGTGCCCAGGCCAAGCGCCGCACTCAAGCGGTGATCATCGATCACCTGATGCCGCCGCTGACCCGCGCCGAAACCTACGGCCCGCTGCGCAATCTTGAGCTGCTGGCCGACGAATATTACGAAGCGCAATTGCTCGATCCGCGCCGCGCCCGGGAACTGCAGCGTGACATTCTGCAACTGGTGCGCGACACGCACATCGACCGTGAACTGCAACTGGACGAGAAACTCGACAGCGATGCCGATGCGGCGATCTGGTTGCCGCGCCTGGACACGTACCTGTGCGACTTGAAGGAGTCGCAGATCCGCGATGGCCTGCACGTGTTTGGCGAGTCGCCGACCGGGCGATTGCGCATCGACACCTTGTTGGCCTTGCTGCGTATTCCCCGCGGCGACGGTCGTGGGGCGCAATCGAGCTTGCTGCGGGCGCTGGCCAAGGCGTTTGCGTTGGGTTTCGATCCGCTGGATTGCGTTTTGGCCGAGCCCTGGAGCGGACCTCGACCGGAGGCATTGCTGTCGGTCAGCGATGAACTGTGGCGTACGGCGGGCGATACCCGTGAACGTCTGGAGCTGTTCGCCGCGCAGGTGATTGAACAGACTTTGAGTCCCGAGGCCGAGCTACTGAACCATCCTCAAGCCATGCCCGGCCCCGGTGGGAGCGAGCCACTGTGGCGAGGGAGCTTGCTCCCGTTGGGTCGCGAAGCGGCCCCAAAAAATGGGACTGCTGCGCAGTCCAACGGGAGCAAGCTCCCTCGCCACAAAGGCCCGCTCCCACAGGAGGGTGATTGGTCGGAAGTAAGTGCGATCATCGACAGCCTGCGCGAAGTCGTTGCCCCACGCCTGGACGCCTGCGGTCCAGCGGAAATGCGCGGCCTGCTGGACGCCCTCAACGGTCGATTCGTCCCGGCCGGGCCGAGCGGCGCACCCAGTCGCGGCCGTCTGGACGTGCTGCCCACCGGGCGCAACTTCTATTCGGTGGATGTGCGCAACCTGCCGACCACCACCGCGTGGCGCATCGGCTTCCAGTCTGCGAACCTGATTCTTGAGCGGCACTTGCAGGACCACGGCGATCACCTGCGTCAGCTCGGCCTGTCGGTCTGGGGCACCGCGACCATGCGCACCGGCGGCGATGACATCGCCCAGGCCATGGCGCTGATGGGCGTGCGACCGGTGTGGGCGACGGGCAGCCAGCGGGTCGACGATTTCGAGATTCTGCCGTTGAGTTTGCTGGACCGTCCACGGGTGGACGTGACCTTGCGCGTCTCCGGATTTTTCCGCGATGCCTTTGCCAACCTGATCCGGCTGTTCGACGCCGCCGTGCAAGCGGTCGCCGCACTGGATGAGCCGGATGATCTCAACCCGTTGGCGGCCAAGGTCCGCGCCGAGCGGCAAGCGTTGCTGGAATCCGGTCTGGATGAAGACGCTGCGCGGCGGCAAGCCGGCTGGCGCATCTTCGGGGCCAAACCGGGTGCTTACGGAGCAGGCGTGCAGGGCGCCATCGATGGTCGTCTGTGGCAAAGCCGCGAGGACCTGGCTGAGGTTTACCTGAACTGGGGCGGCTACGCTTATGGCGGTTCCGATGACGGGACCGTCGCCCGTGACCAGTTCGCCCAGCGTCTGAGCCAGGTGCAGGCAGTGCTGCAAAACCAGGACAACCGCGAGCACGACTTGCTCGATTCCAACGACTATTACCAGTTCCAGGGTGGCATGCTGGCGGCCGTCGAAAGCCTTAGCGGTGAAGTAGCAGCCAGCTATCACGGCGACCACAGTCAGCCGGATTTGCCGAAGATTCGCACCTTGAAGGAAGAGCTGAACCGGGTGATCCGTTCCCGTGCGGCCAATCCGAAATGGATCGACGGGGTCAAGCGCCATGGCTATAAAGGCGCGTTTGAACTGGCGGCGACGGTCGATAACCTGTTTGCGTTCGATGCCACCACGCAGTTGATCGACGATCACCAATATGCGTTGCTGGCGGACGCCTATTTGCTCGATCCGGCGACCCGGGAGTTTGTCCGCGAACATAACCCCCATGCCTTGCGCGACATGACCGAGCGCATGCTCGAGGCGCAGCAGCGGGGGATGTGGAAAGAGCCGGGCAAGTACCGCGAGGCGCTGGAGAATTTGTTGCTGGATATAGAAGAAGACAGTTAGCTGGCGAGCAAAGGACACCTGTGGCGAGGGAGCTTGCTCCCGCGGGGCTGCGCAGCAGCCCCAAAACTAAAACCAGGTTCTGTCAGGCACACCGCATTTTCAGGTTTACGACTGCTACGCAGCCGAGCGGGAGCAAGCTCCCTCGCCACAGAGTTATCACCGACCATGACCGAGATTTAATAATGACAGACACCCCCCATTTCCCGCTCTCCGCCGTGGTCGGCGCCGATGACTTGAAGCTCGCGCTGTACCTGACCGCCATCGATCCAAAAATCGGTGGCGTACTGATCGAAGGCCCGCGCGGCATGGCCAAATCGACCCTGGCCAGAGGCCTGGCGGACCTGTTGGCCAGCGGTCAATTCGTCACCTTGCCCCTGGGCGCCACCGAAGAACGGTTGGTGGGCACCCTCGATCTCGACGCGGCCTTGAGCGAAGGTCGCGCACAGTTTTCCCCCGGCGTACTGGCCAAGGCCGACGGCGGCGTGTTGTATGTCGATGAAGTCAATCTGCTGCCCGATCACCTCGTGGACTTGCTGCTCGACGTGGCCGCCAGCGGTACCAACCTGATCGAGCGCGACGGGATTTCCCATCGGCATTCGGCGAAGTTTGTGCTGATCGGTACCATGAACCCTGAAGAGGGCGAGCTGCGTCCGCAATTGCTCGACCGCTTTGGTCTGAACGTCGCCCTCAGTGGCCACACCGCACCCGCCGAGCGCGGTCAGATCATCCGTCGTCGACTGGATTTCGACAGCGACCCGCAAGGGTTCTGCGCCGAATGGGAAAGCCAGCAACACGCACTGCGCGAGCGTTGCCAAAAGGCCCGCTCGGCACTGGCGAGCATTCCCCTCGACGATGCCGCGCTGGCGCAGATCACTGAGCGCTGCTTTGCTGCTGGCGTCGATGGCCTGCGAGCCGATCTGGTCTGGCTACGTGCAGCTCGGGCTCATGCAGCCTGGCGCGGAGCGAATGCTATTGGCGAAGAAGATATCGACGCGGTCGCCGAGTTTGCCTTGCGCCATCGTCGTCGCGAACACTCGCCACCGGCGCCGCACCAATCACCCGCAGCGCAGCCGCCCTCCAATCAGAACCCCAACCCGAGCGAAGGTCAGGGCCAGTGGGGCGAAATGCCCGCCCAGGCGCTGCCGGTCGGCGCACGACGTGAAGTGCCGAGCTGGCCAAAAAAGCCCTAGGCATTCGCCCTCGATCGGACGCGGGGGCGAATGCCAGACCCCGCGCAGGACGGCTGGATCACGGTAAACAGGGCAAGCGTCACGCAGCCCGTAGCGGATCGATCAATTGGCCCGGCACCTTGCTCAATGGCCGACCGCGTCAACGCGACGATGTGCTGTTTCATCTGCGCACCCGCAGCCCTCATGAATTATGGCTGGTGATCGTCGACGCCTCGGCCTCGACCCGACGTTATCAAGCGTTGAGCGATGCCAAGGGCTTGTTGGCGCAACTGTTCGACGATGCCTATCGGCAGCGCGCGCGGCTGGCGTTGCTGACCGCCAGTGGTTATGTGCCGAAGTGGCAGGTGCAAGGGTTGAAAGCCTCCGCGGGCTTGCGCGATTGGCTCGACGGGCTCGGGGCTGGTGGCGGTACGCCGATGCTGGCGGCGTTGGGCGAGGCGGGGCGCTGGTTGGCGGCTCGGCAGAAGCGTTTTCCGGCTGAACAGCAGAGGCTGTTGCTGGTGACGGATGGACGGCTGAAGGAATGGTCAACGTTGCCGGCGCTGGAGTGTCCGGGGCTGCTGATCGACATTGAGCGCGGGCCGATTCATCTTGGCCGGGCCAAGGTGTTGGCAGCACAGCTGCAGGTTGATTATCGACATATCGATGAGCTGATTTCAGGTTGAGTTTGGTGTTGATAGTGCTCGCGAAGGGATCACCTCGAAATCGGATAATTGCGGTTAATCCGCATCGCTGCCCTATGCTCTGTAAGCAAGCCAATCACAGGAGTGACCCATGCGCGTTCTAGCCCGCAACGATCAGGACGATTTTCGCGTCAAAGCCTACGCTGGCACCAACGGTGTGCTGCTGGCCATCGACGTGGCCGAACCCCGTCGCAAAGGCCTGCTGGGTTTCGCCATCGAAAAACAGCAAGGCAGCAAACCCTGGCTGTTTCTGTTCAACAGCCTGACCTTCCCCGGCAAGGCTCATACGTTCCCCCAGTTTCACGCCACCCCCAGTGATGCCGCACCGTTGCAGAAATTTCGCTGGGCCGATTACGCGGTCAATCCGGGCGTGACGATCCATTATCGGGTTCAC
Source organism: Pseudomonas sp. GM102 (assembly GCF_000282555.1). Taxonomy (NCBI): domain Bacteria; kingdom Pseudomonadati; phylum Pseudomonadota; class Gammaproteobacteria; order Pseudomonadales; family Pseudomonadaceae; genus Pseudomonas; species Pseudomonas sp. GM102. Next base: position 118,567 of record NZ_AKJB01000046.1, read on the forward strand.
CTGGCCTACGGCACCGCCGATGCGCCGCAGCTGGGTGAGTTTCTGGAAGTGACGCTCACCACCGACAATGGCCTTCCAGCGGGCCAGAATGTCATCTTCAACCGGGCGGTGGCCGCGAGTCAGGCCTTCCAGCGCAAATTCGCCGACCTCGATGCGCAGCTCAGCGCCAACAAGAAACTGCCCATCGAAGAATGGCCCGACGCTCCACGGCAATGGCTGGAGAATGGTCTGCTCGCACGCTTGCTGGGGTTTATCGAACGGGCCGAGGATGGCCGGTGGGCGCTGGACATCGCGATCTATGAATACCAGCTGAAGGTGATCGTCAATGCGGTGAACGCCGCTTTCGAGCGCGGCGTAAAGGTTCGGGTCCTGTACCACGCCCAACCCGACGAAGACACCACGGCGATGAACGAAGCCAGCCTGGAAAAAATCCCGGCGGCGAACAAGCGCGGGCGAGTCACTCACAACATCTTCCACAACAAGTTCATGGTCCTGAGCCGGCTCGACGCAGCGGGGCAGCATCAACCCGAAGCGGTGCTCTGTGGCAGCACCAACTTCACGCCCAACGGTGTTTATCGTCAGGCCAACGTCGTGCATGTGCTGGATGACGCTCGGATCGGCGCCAGTTATCTGCAAACCTTCGAGCAGGTCTGGGCCGACCCGACGGATGTCGGCGCCACACGGGAATGGCTCACGGAACACAATCCGATGCAGCCGGAGCAGGCGCTGTTCGCCGGCTTCTCACCGCGCTCGGGCCAGGGCGACTTGCGTGAGTTCGTCGAGATCATCAACGCCGCCAAAAAAGACCTGCTGTTTGTCACCGCGTTTGCCTTGCCGGACGAAGTGCTCAACGCGTTGCTCGGCCTGCCCCACGACGACATCTTGCGTTACGGCCTGCAAAACACCGTCAGCAGCATCACCGGTTTCCACGCTGACCGCACCGCTCAATTTGCCGCCACCGCGCTGCTCAATACCGGCCTGGAAGGCTGGCTCAAGGAAAACATGAAAGGCCAGAAGGGCAGACTGCTGGTGCACACCAAAGCCATCGTCGTCGACTTCACCACCGACGCACCGACGATCATCAGTGGCAGCCACAACCTGAGTGAGGCGGCCAGTAACGGCAATGATGAGAACTACCTGATCATCCGTGGCGACACCGACCTGGCCGATCGTTACGGGCTGGAACTGCTGCGCTTTTACGAGCATTACCGGTTCCGCTACTTCGCAAAAAAACTGCAACTCAAACAGGTCCGGCCGTTGGCGCCGGATGACAGCTGGACCGATGATTATTACCGCGAAGGCGATCTGCGCATGTTGTCGCGGTTGCGCTTTGCCGGGCGATAAACACACTTGCGCGCGCCCTTTGTAGCAGGTCGGTTATTTACCCATCGCCTGGCGGTACTGACGGGTACGGCGGGCGATGTACAACTGGTCGAGGATCAATGCCCATACCGCCGAGACTTGCGGTCTAGGCTTGCGCCCGCGGCTCAATCGATGAAGCTGGAATTTCACCACGGCCATGTTCGCCAGCGCCGCCAAAGGTTTACGTTTCCAGCGAATCGGCGGCAACTGTGGGTGACTGTTCTGGCCTTCACGCCAGCGTTTGACCAGGTTCGGTTCGATGGCCATGGCCGTGCCGATGCCGGCCATGGCGATGCCGCTGTCGAGCACTTGTTCGACGATTGCGAGCCGCCGTATTCCGCCGGTCACCATCACCGGCATGCTCGCCACACTGGCCAGTTCACCGGCCATTTCCAGAAAGTACGCTTCTCGTGCCAGGGTCCGACCGTCGCGAGCCTCGCCTTGCATGGCCGGGGCTTCGTAGCTACCGCCAGAGAGCTCCAGCAGATCGATTTGCTGGTCGTTGAGCCACTGGATCACTTGCCGGGCATCGTCGGCGTCGAAACCGCCGCGCTGGAAGTCCGCGGAGTTGAGCTTCACCGCCACGCAAAACTGCGGCGATACGCACTTGCGAACAGCGCTGAGCACTTCCAGCAGCAGGCGCGCGCGATTTTCCAGAGAACCGCCCCAGCGGTCGGTGCGGCGATTGGTCAATGGCGAGAGAAACTGGCTGATCAGATACCCGTGCGCGGCGTGAATCTGTACCCCGGTGAAACCGGCCTTTTCCGCCAGGGCGGCGCTAGTGGCAAAGCGTTGAATGACCTCTGCGATGTCGTTCTCGCTCATGGGTTTGGGTTCGGCAAACATCTTCGAAAACCCGCCCAGATCCAGCGCCACCGCCGAAGGTGCCCAGGCTTGCTGGCCGAGGTTGGCCATGGTCTGGCGGCCGGGATGATTGAGTTGCACCCAGAACTGCGCGCCACCGGCCCGACCGATGGTTGCCCACTGACGAAAACGTTCCAGGTCTCGCTCGTCTTCCAGCACCACGCCACCGGGGCCGGTCATGGCGCGGCGGTCGATCATCACGTTGCCGCTCAGCAACAACCCGGCTTCGCCGTCGGCCCAGGCTTGATACAGCCGAAACAACTCGCCGGAAGGTGCCTGCCCGGTATCGGCGAGGTTCTCTTCCATCGCGGCTTTGGCGATGCGATTGCCGATGGTCTGGCCGTTGGGCAAATTCAACGCTTGGAAGGGCGACATGCTTGACTCCTCATCAGTGAAGCGTAGAGGCTAAGCTTAAAGTTAACTTTAATGTCAAGCGTGCAAACGAGGCCGTGATGAAAATTGGTGAATTGGCGCAGCAGAGCGGGTTGAACGCCTCGCGCATTCGTTTTTATGAAGCCCAGGGCCTGATCCGTCAGGTCGAGCGGCAGGCCAACGGCTATCGGCGTTATCCGCCGCAAGTGTTGCAAACCCTGAAAATCATCCAGTGCGCCCAGCAGGCCGGTTTCACCCTTGAAGAGCTGAAGCTGCTGCTACCGGATGCCACGACGGGCGAGGTCAATCATGACGAACTGGTGGCGAGCCTTGGGCGCAAGGTCGACCAGATCGAAGCGATGCAACTGCACCTGGCCCAGAGCAAGGCGCAGTTACTGGAGGTGATCGAGAGTATCCAGGCGCGACCCGAGGGCATGGGGTGCGGTGCGAATGCCGAGCGGGTGCTGGCGTCGCTCAAGCATTCGCAGAACCTGTAGGAGCGAGGCTTGCCCGCGAAAAACGATGACGCGTAACGCCTGAAAAACCGCGGTGCATTCTTCGCGGGCAAGCCTCGCTCCTACAGGTTACTCATCAAACGCACATTCAACAGCTCCCGCGCCCGAGGCGCGGTGTATAACGATCGAAGGGTTTTCTGCAACCACGGTAAGTCGTGGCGGGGTTTGCGGGCAACCTGTTTGGGCCTGAGCTTGCCGATGTGCTTTTTGAAATTCTCTTCCAGGGTTTCCCGGGTTCCAATCCCCTTGAGCTTCTTCAGCAATTTCCCCTCCTTGTAGAACAATACCGTGGGGGTGCCGGTGACTTCCGGATGCCTGGGGGACTCGCTCGTACTCAGCATGTAGACCTGCGCATGATCCTTATACTGCTCGGCGATCGTACGGAAAACCGGCTCGGCCATTTCGCAGGCGTAACAGTTTTTATTGCCGAAATACAGGATCACCGGGCGCCAGGTTTTCAGGGCCTTGCGATAGGCCGGAGCCAGCGTTGATGGGTTAATCATCGAGCTCATTGAAATCTCCTTTTTCAACAAACACACAATGCTTTGCCGGTCCTGAATTCGGGCTGGTCGGATAACCAGCCCTTGTTACTACAACTCAGCTTGAAACGGGTACGAGCGATACATAATCGAAATAGGACCCGAATTCGCCCCTTGTTCCATCGTCGGAGAGCAACGTAACTTTCATTTCAGTGGTGTCCGCAGGTGCTTTGAAAGTCACTGCTTCCCTGAGCCAGGGACTACCGCCGCCAGTGTTGAGAAGTTTGGTTACTTTCGACGGCAGCATCACCAGTGTTGCTCGACACGCGAAGCCGCGGTTCGTTTTCATACGTACGGCAAACTCGAAGTCGCCCGCCCCGTTGACGGCGACGCTCTGAGTAATCTCAGCTTCAAGCTGTAAACCACAGTGGCCGTTTACAAACTCGACTTTCTCTGGCGAGTTTGCTGTCCAGTTCGCACCTCCTGCCAAGAAGTTACCGTTGAGCAATAGATTAAAATTATCTTTTTCGGATTGTTGAGACATTTGGAAACTCCTGTACGTGGGCTATCACCATGTTGTTCACTACGGCGTTGTCATACCGTGAAGAGATTTAGCGCTTTAGTTAAATGAGCAACAACTGTCAGATCTGACAGTTCGGCTTATGAATCCGATAGACGGTTGGCTCGTGAGCAAAGTTGCTGTGTGTGCTTTTTTTGAGTAGCACGCACTCAAATGTGGCCTTGCTACCCACCGCTGTTGCCCACCGTAGCGCCTCCACCGGTTGTTGATGGCGAGCCAAGGTTCTGGGTGTTTTTCATATCCGCTTGAATTAATGAGCCTTTCCACATCCTCAGGATTTTCTATCCATCCTGTGGCACACTTTCTGCTGTCTATTCCGTTGTTACATACTATGTTCCGGTATAGCGGAATAAACACAACTCTGGAGTGCTTGCCATGCATCGCCGACCTTCTTTGTTTAAAGCGTGTGTTTTTCTGTTCGCGGCTTCGGCTGCTGTCGTGGGTGTCGCCCAGGCAGCAGACAGTAAGCTCGACAGCGTGCTGGCCCGTGGGAAATTGATCGTGGGCACGGGCAGTACCAATGCGCCGTGGCACTTCCAGGGCGCGGATGGCAAGTTGCAGGGATTCGATATCGATATCGCGCGGATGGTGGCCAAAGGGTTGTTCAACGACCCGAGCAAGGTCGAGTTCGTGGTGCAGTCGTCCGATGCGCGGATTCCCAATCTGCTGACCGACAAGGTCGACATGAGTTGCCAGTTCATCACCGTGACCGCCAGCCGCGCCCAGCAAGTGGCGTTCACCCTGCCGTATTACCGCGAAGGCGTCGGCCTGTTGTTGCCGGCCAACAGCAAGTACAAGGAAATCGACGACCTGAAGGCCGCTGGCGATGGCGTTATCGTGGCGGTGCTGCAGAACGTGTACGCCGAGGAGCTGGTGCATCAGGCATTGCCCAAGGCCAAGGTCGATCAGTACGACAGCGTGGATTTGATGTATCAGGCGGTGAACTCCGGCCGTGCCGACGCGGCGGCCACCGATCAGTCGTCGGTGAAATACCTGATGGTGCAGAACCCTGGTCGCTATCGCAGCCCGGCCTATGCCTGGAGCCCGCAAACCTACTCCTGTGCAGTCAAGCGCGGCGATCAGGACTGGTTGAACTTCGTTAACACCGTGCTGCATGAAGGCATGACCGGTGTTGAGTTCCCGACGTATGCGGCGTCCTTCAAGCAGTGGTTCGGTGTAGACCTGCCGACCCCAACCATCGGTTTCCCCGTCGAATTCAAATGATCCCGTGAGAGCGGGGCGGTGTTAAATCGCCCCGCTCAAGGTACCGCTGACCATGAACTATCAGTTGAATTTTGCCGCCGTCTGGCGCGATTTCGACACTTTGCTGGCGGGGCTGGGTCTGGGCCTTGAGCTGGCGCTGGTGTCGATCGCCATCGGCTGTGTGATCGGCCTGCTGATGGCGTTTGCTTTGCTGTCAAAGCACCGCCCGTTGCGGGTGTTGGCGTCGGTGTATGTGACGGTGATCCGTAATACGCCGATCCTGGTGTTGATCCTGTTGATCTACTTCGCGTTGCCGAGCTTAGGGGTTCGGCTGGACAAGATCCCGTCGTTCATCATCACCCTGTCGCTGTATGCCGGGGCGTACCTGACCGAAGTGTTCCGCGGCGGGTTGTTAAGCATTCCCAAGGGGCTACGTGAAGCCGGCCTGGCCATCGGGCTCGGTGAGTGGCAGGTCAAGGCGTACATCACCGTGCCGGTGATGCTGCGCAATGTGCTGCCGGCCCTGTCGAACAACTTCATTTCGCTGTTCAAGGACACCTCGTTGGCGGCGGCGATTGCCGTGCCGGAGCTGACCTATTACGCGCGCAAGATCAATGTCGAGAGCTACCGGGTGATTGAAACCTGGCTGGTGACCACAGCGCTCTATGTTGCGGCCTGTTACCTCATTGCCATGATGCTGCGTTACCTCGAGCAGCGTCTGGCGATTCGCCGATAGGAGGCCCCCATGTACGAATCCCCCAGTTGGTTGCATGAGTTATGGGTGGCGCGGGAAGTCCTTTGGCAAGGCTTTCTGACCAGTGTGCAGTGCTCGGCGCTGGCGATTTTACTGGGCACGCTGGTCGGCATCGTTGCCGGTCTGGTGCTCACCTACGGCACGTTCTGGATGCGCGCACCGTTCCGTTTTTACGTCGACATCATTCGCGGCACGCCGGTGTTTGTATTGGTGCTGGCCTGCTTCTACATGGCGCCGGCATTGGGCTGGCAAATCAGCGCATTCGGCGCCGGTACCCTTGGGCTGACGCTGTTTTGCGGCTCCCACGTTGCCGAAATTGTGCGCGGTGCATTGCAAGCGCTGCCCAGTGGCCAGATGGAAGCGAGCAAGGCCATCGGCCTGACGTTTTACCAGGCGCTGGGCTACGTGTTGTTGCCCCAGGCGTTGCGGCAGATCTTGCCGACCTGGGTCAACTCGTCCACCGAGATCGTCAAGGCCTCGACGCTGTTGTCGGTGATCGGCGTCGCCGAATTGCTGCTCAGCACCCAACAGATCATCGCCCGGACGTTCATGACCCTGGAGTTTTACCTGTTCGCCGGATTGCTGTTTTTCGTCATCAACTACGCCATCGAATTACTCGGCCGGCACATTGAAAAGCGGGTGGCTTTGCCATGACACAAGCTCAAGTTTCGACACAGAATCAAGCGCTGCTGGACATCCGCGGCCTGCACAAACAATACGGCCAGCTCGAAGTGCTCAAGGGCGTCGACCTGACTATGCAGCGCGGCAACGTGGTCACGCTGATCGGCTCCAGCGGTTCGGGCAAGACCACGCTGCTGCGCTGCGTGAACATGCTCGAAGAGTTCCAGGGCGGGCAGATTCTGCTCGATGGCGAATCCATCGGTTATCACGAGGTCAACGGCAAGCGCGTGCGTCACGCGGAAAAAGTCATCGCCCGCCATCGCGCCATGACCGGTATGGCGTTTCAGCAATTCAACCTGTTCCCGCACCTCACCGCGTTGCAGAACGTCACCCTCGGCTTGCTCAAGGTCAAAAAGCTGCACAAGGATGAAGCCGTGGCGCTGGCGGAAAAATGGCTGGAGCGGGTTGGGTTGCTGGAGCGTCGCGATCATTACCCCGGCCAGTTGTCTGGCGGCCAACAACAGCGCGTGGCGATTGCCCGGGCGATTGCGATGAACCCGAGTCTGATGCTGTTCGATGAAGTCACCTCGGCCCTCGACCCGGAGCTGGTGGGCGAAGTGCTGAACGTGATCAAGGGCTTGGCCGAAGACGGCATGACCATGCTGCTGGTAACCCACGAAATGCGCTTTGCCTTCGAGGTCTCGGACAAGATCGTGTTCATGAATCAGGGGCGGATCGAAGAGCAGGGGCCGCCCAAGGAACTGTTCGAACGCCCGCAGTCACCGCGTCTGGCGGAATTTCTCAAGAACACCCGTTTTTAGCATTTACTTTTCAATCAGGAGAAACACTCATGAGCATTACTCGTTACGGCACCGGTAGTACGGCCGGTGGCGGCCAGCCCCGTCCTTTCGCCCGCGCCGTCGAAGCCGATGGCTGGCTGCACGTGTCTGGCCAGGTGCCGGCGCTGGATGGTGAAATCATTGTGGGCGGCATTGTCGAGCAGACTCACCAGACCATGAAAAACCTGATCGCGATTCTGGAGGAGGCCGGTTACGGGCTCGAAGACGTGGTCCGTACCGGCGTGTGGCTGGAAGACCCGCGGGATTTCTGGAGTTTCAACAAGGTGTTCTCCGAGTACTTCAAAAGCGAACACGCCCCGGCCCGGGCCTGCGTGCAGGCGAACATGATGGTCGATTGCAAGGTCGAGATTGATTGCATCGCGTACAAGAAAAAGGCCTGAACCGCGGTGAATTCTTCGCGGGCAAGCCTCGCTCCTACAAACGATGCGATCCTGTAGGAGCGAGGCTTGCCCGCGAAGGCGGCCTAACAGTCGCCACTGCACTCTGGGTAAACTCCCGGCACTTTAATGGGAACCTGAAACATGACCGAATACACCATCAAGCGCCGGGCTCGCGGTCTGGACCGGGCGTTCGACATTCTCGATTTCCTCAAGGAAATCGGCCAGCCCTTGCGCCCGAATGAAATCGCCAGCGGCATCGGCAGCCCGAAATCCACGGTCTACGAACTGGTTGCGTCCTTGTTGGAACGGCGGATTCTGGAACCTGTGGGCAAGGACGGTCACGTTTACCTCGGTCGTCAGCTGTACTTCCTCGGGCAGGCGCATTTGCGCCATTTCGACTTGGCCCGCGAGGCCGATCATGCCTTGCAAGAGATCGTCAGCCAGACCCGTGAAACCGCGCAGATGTGCCTGCTCAACGGGCGCAAATACACCGTGGCGTTGATGAAAGAGGGCGAGCGGCATTTCCGCATTTCCTCGGACATCGGCGAGAACGCGCCGATCCCCTGGACCGCATCCGGACGCTTGCTGCTGGCGCACCTGAGCGATCAAGAGATCGTCGATTTGATCGACCCCGACGACTTCATTTTGCCCGGCGGTGAACACCTGCCGCTGGAGCGGTTTCTCGAGGAAATCCGCCAGGCCGGTATCGATGGGTTCTTTTCCTTCGATAGCGTCGCTGACACCTTTACCCATTGCTTCGCCGCCCCGGTCAAAGACCCGAACGGCGTGGCCATCGCAACCCTGTGCATCGTCGCCCCACGGGCCGATGCAAAGAACAATTACAACGACTATCGTCGGGTGCTGATCGACAGCGCCAACAGCCTGGCCCGGCGTATCAACGAATAACAGCGGCTGCCTGCGGCCGCGAATGTGAGGAGTTCGACCATGTATTCCGCCAAAAATACTGCCGCCGTGGAAAAGGGCTTTGCCCACACTGGCGCCAACCTGGTACGCGACGTCAGCCTGCCGGCGCTGGTGCTGCACCGCGAAGCGCTGGAACACAACATTCGCTGGATGCAGGACTTCGTCAGCAACAGCGGCGCGGAACTGGCGCCCCACGGCAAAACCAGCATGACCCCGGCACTGTTTCGCCGCCAACTGGACGCCGGTGCCTGGGGCATTACTCTGGCCAGTGCCACGCAAACCCGCGCGGCATACGCCCATGGCGTGCATCGGGTGCTGATGGCCAACCAATTGGTCGGCACGCCGAACATGGCGCTGATCGCCGACCTGTTGGCAGACCCGACCTTCGATTTCTATTGCATGGTCGATCATCCGGATAACGTTGTGGACCTCGGCGCGTTTTTCGCCTCGCGCGGTGTGCGCTTGAACGTGATGATCGAGTACGGCGTGGTCGGCGGTCGTTGCGGTTGCCGCACCGAAGCCGAAGTGCTGGCGCTGGCCAAAGCCATTGCTGCACAACCGGCCCTGGCGCTGACAGGGATCGAAGGTTACGAAGGGGTGATTCACGGCGACCACGCGGTGAGCGGCATCCGTGCGTTCGCTGATTCTTTGGTGCGCCTGGCGGTGCAATTGCAGGACAGCGGCGCGTTCGCCATCCCCAAGCCGATCATCACGGCGTCGGGTTCGGCCTGGTACGACCTGATCGCCGAGTCTTTCGAAGCGCAGAACGCCGGCGGGCGTTTCCTCAGCGTGCTGCGTCCTGGCAGCTACGTGGCTCACGACCATGGCATCTACAAAGAAGCGCAATGCTGCGTGCTCGACCGCCGCAGCGACCTGCACGAAGGCCTGCGCCCGGCGCTGGAAGTCTGGGCGCATGTGCAGTCGTTGCCGGAGCCGGGTTTTGCGGTGATCGCCCTGGGCAAACGCGACGTTGCCTATGACGCCGGTTTGCCGGTTCCGTTGCTGCGTTATAAGGCCGGTGTGGTGCCGGCGGTCGGCGAGGATGTGAGTGCCTGCAAGGTCACGGCGGTGATGGACCAGCACGCGTTCATGACCGTGGCGCCGGGGGTTGAGTTGCGGGTGGGCGATATCATTTCGTTCGGTACTTCGCACCCGTGCCTGACGTTCGACAAATGGCGCATCGGGTGTTTGGTGGATGAGCAACTGAATGTCATCGAAACCATGGAAACCTGTTTTTAAGGATCCAGACCGAGGTGCGGCCTTCGCGGGCAAGCCTCGCTCCTACAAGGTATGTGGTTGATTTTGGGTTCGACACAGAACCTGTAGGAGCGAGGCTTGCCCGCGAAGGCGGCCATCCAGACACCACCGAAACACCAGAGACACCACATCAATGACCAGCATCAGCCCCCTCGGCCCCAACACCCCGCGCATCGCCCTGATCGGCGAATGCATGATCGAATTACAGCAGCGCGCCGATGGCACGCTGCAACAAAGCTTCGGCGGCGATACCCTGAACACGGCGGTCTACCTGGCCCGTGAGCTGGGCGATGGCGGCACGGTGGATTACGTCACTGCTCTGGGCGATGACAGTTTCAGCGATGCGATGTGCCAGAGCTGGGCCAGCGAAAACATTGGCTTGGACATGGTTCAGCGTTTGCCCGGTCGTTTGCCCGGCCTGTATTGCATCCAGACCGACGCGGCCGGCGAGCGGCGCTTTCTCTACTGGCGCAATGAAGCGGCCGTGCGCGATTGCTTCACCACCCCGGCGGCCGCGCCGATTCTGGCGGCGCTGCCGGATTACGACGTGTTGTATTTCAGCGGCATCACCCTGGCGGTGCTCGGTGTGCAGGGGCGGGAAAAACTCCTGGAAACCCTGATCGAAGCCCGGCAGCGGGATGCGCGAATTGTGTTCGACAACAACTACCGGCCACGCTTGTGGGCGTCGATCGAGGAAGCACGAGCGGCTTATCGCAGTGTTCTGCCCTATATCGACCTGGCGTTGCTGACGGTTGACGATGAGCAGGCGCTGTTCCACTTTTCCGATTGCGCGGCAGTGTTTGCCGCTTACGAGCAAATGGGCACGCCGGAAGTGGTGCTCAAGCGCGGGGCCGAGGCGTGTCTGATTCACTGCGATGGAGAGTCGTTCGAAGTGCCGGCGCAGGTGGTCGAGCGGGTGGTAGACACCACGGCGGCAGGAGATTCGTTCAGTGCTGCGTATTTGGCGTGTCGGCTCAAGGGTGGCAGCCCGGTCGAGGCTGCCGAGGCGGGGCATCGGTTGGCGAGTCGGGTGATTCAGGTGCCGGGGGCACTGATCCCGAGATAAGCGGTGGATGGCCGCTTGCTGCGCAACCGGATCGCGGGCAAGCCCGCTCCCACAGGTTTTTTGGTGTGGCTGCAATCTGTGGCAATTCACAATCCCTGTGGGAGCGGGCTTGCCCGCGATGAGGCCCTAAAGCCAAGCCCATCAATCCCGGTAAAACACCTGCACCAGGTGATAACCAAACTTGCTCTTGATCGGCCCATGCACCACCCGCAGTGGTTTTTTGAAGATCACCGCATCGATCACGCCGACCATCTGCCCGGGCCGTACTTCGCCCAGGTCGCCGCCGCGTTTGCCGGACGGGCACGTGGAGTATTTCTTGGCCAGCACATCGAAGGCTTCGCCCTTGGCGATGCGTTGTTTGAGCTGCTCGGCTTCTTCCGAGGTTTTCACCAGGATATGGCGGGCTTGGGCTTTCATTGGCAGTACCTTGCAACGGTGGTGGCTATGTTGGTGCCAGCGTGGGGCGCGCGATTATGCCTTAACTCAGTCCGCTTGGCCGATCATCGTGCGAATCTTGTTGGCCAACAGATCAATGGAAAAGGGTTTGGCCACCATGTCCATGCCTTCCTCCAGGAACCCCTGGCGTTCGGCGGCTTTCTCCGCATAACCGGTCATGAACAGCACCTTCAGACCCGGGCGATGCTGACGCGCGATTTCCGCCAGTTGCCGACCGTTCATGCCCGGCAGCCCGACATCGGTGACCAACAGATCGACCCGCAGATCGGATTCCAGCAAGGGCAGGGCGGCCTTCGCGTCTTCGGCTTCATGGGCGTGATAACCCAACTCATTGAGCAGGTCGAGCACGAGCATGCGCACCGCCGGATCGTCTTCCACCAACACCACGGTTTCACCGGCGACCGCTGCCGGTGTTTCACCGTTGAGCGGTTCCAGAGTGTGCTCCGGCACCGCAACGTGCAGCCGTGGCAAATACAGGCGAACGCAGGTGCCCTGGCCCGGCAAGCTGTGAAGGCTGACGTGCCCGCCTGACTGCTGGGCGAAACCATAGATCATCGACAGTCCAAGGCCGGTGCCCTGGCCGATGGGTTTGGTGGTGAAGAACGGATCGAAGGCCTTGGCCAACACTGACGGGGTCATGCCGGCGCCGTTGTCGCTGACGGCAATCATCAGGTAATCCCCGGCCCTGACCGGTTCCAGTGGGGTGATGTCGCTACCGTCAAGATGAACGTTGGCGGTTTCGATCAGCAGCTCGCCACCTTCGGGCATCGCATCCCGGGCATTGATGACGAGGTTGAGCAAGGCGTTTTCCAGTTGGCTGACGTCAGTGCTGACAGGCCAGACTTCATCGGCCAGCTTTATTTTGAGCTCGATAGAGTCGCCCTTGGTCCGGCGGAACAAATCTTCCAGGGAATGCACCAGATGGTTGGCATTCAGTGGCTTGCGATCCAGCGACTGACGCCGGGAGAACGCCAGCAGGCGATGGGTCAGGGCGGCGGCGCGGTGGGCCGAGGACACCGCGGCTTCGGTAAAGCGACCGATCTCGGCGGCACGCCCGTCGGCGATGTAGCGCTGCATCAAATCGAGGCTGCCGATGATCCCGGTGAGCATGTTGTTGAAGTCATGGGCGATGCCGCCGGTGAGCTGTCCCACCGCTTCCATTTTTTGCGCATGCCGCAAGGCGTCTTCGGCACGCTCGCGCTCGAACATCTCGTTTTGCAGCCGCTGGTTGGCTTCGGCCAGTTGTTGAGTGCGGGCGCTCACACGTTCTTCAAGGGTTTCGTTGAGATTGCGCAGGGCCTCTTCGGTCTGTTTGCGCTCGGTTTCGTCGATCACGAAAATGTAAAAACCATTGACCGCGCCGTCCGCGCCATGACGCGGCAGGTAGTTCATCAGGGCCTGGCGGGTGCTGCCATCGCGGTGCGCGGCGCTGATGCTGAAACTGCAAGCCTTGCCTTTCAGCGCCTCGGCAATGTATTCGGCGCGCAGGGCATAGGCTTCGTCGCCCAGCACTTCACGGATGGTGCGGCCGTAAAGTTCCTGGGGCGTCAGGCCGTACCATTCCAGATAGGCGGCATTGTTGAGGCGAAAGCGCTCCTCACTGTCGACGTAACTGATCAGGATCGGCATGGCGTTAATGATCAGTTGCAGCTCGGTCTGGCTCTGGCGCAAGGCCTGTTCGATGTGTTTGCGTTCGGTCAGGTCGAGTGCGGCGCCAAGGAAACGAATCGGCCGACCATGATGATCCTTGTAGCAGCGGCCTCGGGCAAACACCCAGCGCAATTGGCCGTCTGGCTGCAGCAAGCGATATTCCTCGGCGTACTCGCTGCCATGGGTGATGCAGTGCTTGATGCTGCGGGCAATCATCGCGCGGTCTTCCGGGTGTACGCCGTGGAGGTATTCGCTGATGGGCAACTGGCTGGCCATGGCCGGATCGACGCCATGTAATTGCGCGAAGTGGGCATCGGCGATGAAACGGTCTTCGCCGATGTCCCAGTCCCAGGTGCCGACGGCATCGGTGGCGGCCAGCGCCAGTTGCAGGCGCTGTTCGGTTTCGTGCTGGGCCTTGAGGCTGGCGGCGGAGCGTTGTTCGAGTTCCAGGGCGATGCGGCGGCGTTCGTTGGTTTCGATGGCCGTGACCAGAATCCCGGCGACCTCGGCGCTTTCATTGCGAATGGGGCTGTAGGTCAAATCCAGCCAGAAGTCGGAATCTCGCCCGTCGCGCTGCAAGGTGAAGCGCTGTTCGCTGTAAGTCCGCACCTGACCCTGTAGGACGGCGCTGTAAATCGGGTCGGTAAAGTCTTTCAGTTCTGGCCAGATCAGGTGTGTCGGTTGTCCGAAAGCGTGAGGGTGCTTGCTGCCGGCGAGGAAGGCGAAGCCGTCGTTGTAGATCTGGGTGAGCTGCGGGCCCCACAGCAACAGCATTGGCATTGGCGAGTGAATCACAATGTCCACGGCGGTGCGCAGGCTCTGCGGCCAGTGATCAGCGGCGCCCAGCGGGTTGTTTGTCCAGTCCAGTCGGGCAATCAAGGCCTGGGCGTCGCTGGCGGTCGGTGGTGCGTTCATCACAATGTCCTGCGTGTCAGTCGGTGTGGCGGCGTCTACTATCCTTGCATGGCGGTAGACGCTGGATGACCCGTTTGGGGTCATTTTTTCATTGAATGCTTCGCGGGTGTTTTTTGCCATGGAAATCGATGCACTGTTGCAGATTCTGGCCAGCCGCAATGGCTCCGATCTTTACTTGTCCACGGGCGCGCCACCCAGCGCGAAATTTGACGGTGTGCTAAAAGCCCTGGCTGAGCAACCGTTCAAGCCCGGAGAAATCGCAGCCATTGCCGCGTCCATCATGGACGCCGAACAGCGCCTGGAGTTCGATCGCGAACTGGAAATGAACCTGGCGCTTTCCCTGGCCGGCGTCGGGCGCTTTCGGCTCAATATCTTCAAGCAGCGCAACGATGTGTCTATCGTGGCGCGCAACATCAAACTCGACATTCCACGCTTCGAAGACCTCAAGCTGCCACCGGTGCTGCTTGAAACCGTCATGCTCAAACAGGGGCTGATATTGTTCGTCGGTTCGACCGGTTCGGGCAAGTCGACCTCGCTGGCGGCGCTGATCGATTACCGCAACCGCCACAGCAGCGGGCATATCATCACCATCGAAGACCCGGTCGAGTTTATCCATCGGCACAAGAAGTCGATCATCAACCAGCGTGAGGTCGGCGTAGACACCCGCAGTTTTCATGCAGCGTTGAAAAACACCCTGCGCCAGGCGCCGGACGTGGTGCTGATCGGCGAGATCCGCGATCGCGAGACTATGGAACACGCGCTGGCGTTTGCCGATACCGGTCATCTGGTCATTTCCACTTTGCATGCGCACAACGCCAATCAGGCACTGGACCGCGTGATTAACTTCTTTCCCGAAGAACGCCGGACGCAACTGCTCCATGACCTGGGCAATAACCTCAAGGCCTTTGTTTCCCAACGTTTGGTGCGTACCCGCGATGGGCAGCGTCGGGCGGCGGTGGAGGTGATGCTGGGAACGCCAACCATCGGCGATCTGATCCGGCGCAATGAGTTTGGCGAGCTCAAGGGGATTATGGAGAAGTCGTCAGAAGCGGGAATGCAGACCTTTGATGGTGCGCTGTTCGGGCTGTTTGCCGAGGGCGCGATTGATGAGGCAGAGGCGTTGAAACATGCAGATTCGGTGAACAACTTGCGCCTGCGCCTGAAAATGCACGCCGAGGCTACGCCCGGGCCCCATACACCGCCGGGTGAGTGGAATTTGATGGACTGAAGGGGCCGGCGCTGATCAAAAATGTGGGAGCAAGCCTGTATGGCGAGGGGGCTTGCCCCCGTTCGGCTGCGTAGCAGTCGCAAATCGGACGACGCGGTTTCACTGACGCACCACATCCACTGGCTTTGGGAGCGCTTCGCACTCCAACGGGGGCAAGCCCCCCTCGCCACATAAGCCCGCTCCCACAGTGGATCTACGTTTCAGTCATTCAATTCGGGGCGGTCGCGAAACTGCTCCAATGCCTCGGGATTGGCCAGTGCATCGGTGTTCTTCACCTTCTGGCCATGCACCACATTCCTCACCGCCAGCTCGACCACCTTGCCGCTGATGGTCCGCGGAATGTCCGTCACCGCGACAATCTTCGCCGGCACGTGCCGCGGTGTGGTGTTGGCGCGGATGACCTGGCGAATCTGTTGTTGCAGCGCTTCGTCCAGCTCGACACCGTCACGCAACTTCACGAACAGCACCACCCGCACGTCATCCTGCCATTGCTGGCCGATGGCAACGCTGTCCAGCACCTGCGGGACTTTCTCTACCTGACGGTAGATTTCCGCCGTGCCGATGCGCACGCCTCCGGGGTTGAGCACGGCATCGGAACGCCCGTGGATCAACATGCCACCGTGGGGCAGTTGCTCGGCGTAATCGCCCTGGGCCCAGACGCCGGGGAACAGGCTGAAATAGGACTTTCGCAGCTTCTCCCCGTCCGGGTCATGCCACAAACCGATGGGCATGGCCGGAAAATGCCGGGTGCACACCAGTTCGCCTTTTTCACCAATCACAGGTGTACCGGCGTCGTTCCAGACTTCCACCGCCATGCCCAGGCCCTTGCACTGCATTTCGCCGCGGCGCACCGGCAGCACTGGGTTACCGATCACAAAGCACGAAACGATGTCGGTGCCGCCGGACATTGAGGACAGGCACAGGTCGGACTTGAACGCGCGGTAGACGTAATCGAAGCTTTGCGGCGACAGTGCAGAACCGGTGGACAGCACGGTTTTCAGGCTGCCCAGGTCATGACTGTCGCAGGGCTTCAGGCCATTGCTTTCCAGTGCGGTGAGGAACTTGGGGCTGGTGCCGAAGACGTTGATGCGTTCGTCGTCGATCAGGTCGATCAAGCGCTCCGGGCCTGGATGAAATGGCGAGCCGTCGTAAAGCACCACGGCGCTGTCGACGGCCAAGGCCGAGACCAGCCAGTTCCACATCATCCAGCCGCACGTGGTGTAGTAGAACAAACGGTCGCCGGGGCCGAGATCGGTGTGCAGGCCATGTTCTTTGACGTGTTGCAGCAGCACGCCGCCGGTGCTGTGCACAATGCATTTCGGCACGCCGGTGGTGCCGCTGGAGTAGAGGATGTACAGCGGATGGGCGAAGGGCACGGGAACGAATTGCGGCTCGCCGCCCGGGTCGTAGAAATCGTCCCAGAGCGTCACGGTGGCCTGGCTGCGAAAGTCTTCGATGCGTGCCTGGGGTCGTGCATAAGGCACAACGATCAACTGCTGCAAGGACGGCAGTTGCCCGAGGATTTCATTGACCTTGGCGGTCTGGTCGATCTCTTTGCCGGCGTAACGGTAACCGGCGCAGGTGATCAGCACTTTCGGCTCGATCTGGCCAAAGCGGTCGATCACCCCATGAGTACCGAAGTCGGGCGAGGAACAAGACCAGATCGCACCCAGACTGGTGGTGGCGAGCATGGCTACCAGGGTTTGCCAGGTGTTTGGCATGCACGCGGCCACGCGGTCGCCGAGGCCGACGCCGGCGGCTTTCAGACCGTTTTGAAAACCGGCGACATGGCTCGCCAGTTCGGCCCAGGTCAGTTGTTCCCGTTGGCCGTTTTCGCCAATGGCCACCACCGCCACGGCATCGTCGCGACGGCGCAGCAGGTGCTCGGCGAAGTTCAGCGTGGCGCCGGGGAACCACTGGGCGCTGGGCATCTGTGCGCCCTCAATCAGCACCGCGTCTGGCTGATCGTGAAAACGGATGTCGAAGAAATCGACGATGGCCTGCCAGAAAGCTTCGCGCTGATCGATGCTCCACTGGTGCAGGGCAGGGTAGTCGGCGATCTTGAGGTTATGTCGCTGATTGATCGAGCGCCGAAAGGCCTCCATGCGGGACTTACCGATGCGCTCGGTGCCGGGTTGCCAGAGGATGTCGGACATGGCTGGGCCTCTTCTTCTGTCTTCAGATCTGTTCGCGGGCAAGCCTCGCTCCTACAGGGTAAGGGGTTCGACACAAAAC
The DNA here is from genome assembly GCF_000282555.1 of Pseudomonas sp. GM102. Taxonomy (NCBI): domain Bacteria; kingdom Pseudomonadati; phylum Pseudomonadota; class Gammaproteobacteria; order Pseudomonadales; family Pseudomonadaceae; genus Pseudomonas; species Pseudomonas sp. GM102. The sequence continues at coordinate 136,288 of NZ_AKJB01000046.1, forward strand.
CTGTAGGAGCGAGGCTTGCCCGCGAAGAACGATAACGCGGTTTGGCGGCGGGTTACTGCGCCAACCACCCACCATCAATATTCCACGCAGCGCCACGCACCTGGCTACCGGCTTCGCTGCATAAAAACAGCACCAACTCACCCAGCTGCGGCGGCGTCACGAACTCCAGCGACGGCTGCTTCTCTGCCAGCAAATCATGTTGCGCCTGCTGCGGGTCGATCCCGGTCGCGGCGCGATCATCAATCTGCTTTTGCACCAGCGGCGTCAGCACCCAACCCGGGCAAATGGCATTGCAGGTGATATTCGTCGTAGCGGTTTCCAGACCGACCACCTTGGTCAAACCGATCACGCCATGCTTGGCCGCGACGTATGCCGCCTTGCCCACCGAACCGACCTGGCCATGCACTGACGCAATGTTGATGATCCGTCCCCAGCCCTTGGTGCGCATCCCCGGCAAGCTCAAACGGGTGCCGTGAAACACCGACGACAGGTTGATCGCAATGATCGAGTCCCAGCGCTCCACCGGAAAATCTTCCACCGACGCCACATGCTGGATGCCCGCGTTGTTGACCAGGATATCCACGCCGCCGAACTCCCGCTCGGCGTACTCGATCATGTCGGCGATCTGCGCCGGGTCGCTGACGTCGGCGGGGTGATGGCCGACCTTGCCGCCGAATTGTTCGACTTCGGCAATCACTTTGGACGCATCGCCGAAACCGTTGAGGATCAGGTTGGCGCCGGCCTTGGCCAGGCTCAGGGCGATCCCAAGGCCGATGCCGCTGGTGGAACCGGTGACCAGTGCGGTCTTGCCCGAAAGAGTCGTCATGAATACCTCACACAATGCCAGTGGCGTAGAAAGTACCGATCACCACAAAAACAGCGAGTGTCTTGATCAGCGTAATACAGAAAATGTCTTTGTAGGCTTCGCGGTGGGTCAAACCGGTGACCGCCAGCAAAGTAATCACCGCGCCGTTGTGCGGCAGGGTGTCCATGCCGCCACTGGCCATCGCGGCGACCCGGTGCAGCACTTCCAGCGGGATATTGGCGGCGTGGGCAGCGCTGATGAACGTCTCGGACATCGCCGCCAGCGCAATGCTCATGCCGCCCGACGCCGAGCCGGTGATGCCGGCCAGCAGGGTCACGGTAACCGCTTCGTTGACCAGCGGGTTGGGAATGCTCTTGAGCCAGCCGGACAGCACGAGAAAACCCGGCAGCGAGGCGATCACTGCACCGAAACCGTATTCCGACGCGGTGTTCATCGCCGCCAGCAGTGCGCCGCTGACCGCACTTTTGCTGCCTTCGGCCAACTTGCCGCGAATCGTCTGAAAGGCGAACACCAGCACCATGACGATGCCCACCAGCAAGGCCGCCTGGACCGCCCAGATCGCCGTCAGTTTGGCGATGTCGGTGGTCACCGGTGCTGCCATGCCTGGCAACGAGAGGCTGTGCGTCTTGCCGTACCACAGCGGAATCCAGCGGGTGAACAGCAGGTTCATCAGGCCCACCATCAACAGCGGCGAGAGCGCGATCCACGGGTTGGGCAGCTTGATGTCCGGCGCGGTTTCCGGCTCGTTGCGCAGCGCTGAACCATACCCTTCACCGCTGCGCTGGGCCTTGTTGCGCTGGCTCTGCAGGAACAGCATGCCGGCGCAGAACACGAAAATCGTGCCGATCACACCCAGCCACGGCGCGGCCCAGGCGGTGGTGTTGAAGAAGGTGCTGGGGATGATGTTCTGGATCTGCGGCGTGCCGGGCAGGGCGTCCATTGTGAACGAGAACGCGCCGAGGGCGATGGTCGCCGGGATCAGGCGCTTGGGGATATTGCTCTGGCGGAACATCTCGGCGGCAAACGGGTAGACCGCAAACACCACCACAAACAGCGACACGCCGCCGTAAGTGAGCAGGGCGCAGACCAGCACGATCACCAGCATCGCCTGGCGAGTGCCGAGCAAGCGAATGGCTGCTGCGACGATGGAACGGGAGAAGCCCGACAACTCGATCAGCTTGCCGAATACGGCACCGAGCAGGAACACCGGGAAATACAGTTTGACGAAGCCGACCATTTTTTCCATGAACACCCCGGTGAAGACTGGGGCAACGGCGGAAGGGTCGGTGAGCAGGACGGCGCCGAGGGCGGCGATGGGGGCAAAGAGGATAACGCTGTAGCCACGGTAAGCAGCCACCATCAGCAGCGTAAGAGCTGCCAAGGCAATGATCACACTCATGGTGTGTCTCCTTCGATTGTTATTTTTGTAGGGTGAAGCTTTGTGGGAAGGGCTATAGCGAGTTTCGTGCCAGAAGGTAAGTTGTTGAAATTTAAAGAAATTATTTATTAGAGGGGCGGATGTACGAGTTTTTGTCTCTGTATTGAGATTTTTGGTGGCTGGGCTGATGCTTTCGCGGGCAAGCCTCGCTCCTACAGGATTGGGGATATTTACGCCATTGCGTTACCTGTAGGAGCGAGGCTTGCCCGCGAAGAGGCCGCGTCTACCAATAGAGATCAATGTCTCTTTATCGAGACTAGGCAATCCCCAACGCCACCATCTTCTTGTACAACGTCGACCGCCCCAGCCCCAAACGCGCCGCGGCTTCAATAACCTTCCCGTCGCATTGCGCGAGGGCGGTTTCAATCAACTGCCGATCAAACCGTTCACGAGCTTCGCTGAAGGTTTCATGGGCAATCGGTTGAAGGGGCAGAGGCGCCACACGTTGCACTGGCGTAAAGCTGCCAATCGCCGCTCGGATATCCCCCACGTTCAGCATCAAATCATCACTGAGCAACGCCGCGCGCTCCAGAACATTGCGCAGTTCGCGGATGTTCCCCGGCCAGGCGTGTTGACCCAACAAATCCAAAGCTTCGGGGTTCAGTTCGTGCTGACTGCGCAGCTCTTCGAGAATCGCTTCACTGAGGGCCGGCAGGTCGTCGAGGCGATCACGCAAGGGCGGGACCTGAATCGGCAGCACATTGAGGCGGTAATACAAATCGGCACGAAACTCGCCGCGTTTGATTGCCGCTTCCAGATCGGTGGAGGTGGCCGCGATCACCCGCACATCGCTCTGGATCACTTCGTTGGAGCCTACGGGCTCGAATTCCTTTTCCTGCAACACCCGCAGCAACTTGCTTTGCAGCGGCAGCGGCATGTCGCCGATCTCATCGAGAAACAGCGTGCCGCCCTGAGCGATTTGCAACTTGCCGGTGCGGCCCTTGCGATCGGCGCCGGTGAACGCGCCGGGGGCGGTGCCAAAGAACTCGGCTTCCAGCAGCGATTCGGGGATCGCCGCGCTGTTGATGCTGACGAACGCTTTGTGGGCCCGAGGCGAGGCGCCGTGAATTGCCTGGGCCAGCAGCTCCTTACCAGTACCGGTTTCGCCGAGCAACAACACCGGAGACTCGGCACTGGCGCTGCGCCGGGCGCGACGTTTGACTTCCAGGCTGGCGGCGCTGGTGCCGATGAAGTGGGCGAAGTTGTACTTGGTCTGCCGCGCTCGCAGCAGCGAGCGGGTGGACGCCAGTTCTTCCTGCATGCTCAGGTAGCGCTTGAGCATCGGCGACAGGCTGCGCAATTCATCGAACAGGGCAAAGCCGATGGCGCCGATCACCGCGCCGGCATCGTCGTGAATCGGCAGGCGCATCACCACCAGCGGTTCCTTGGGGGTGTCCTGCATGTCCAGCAGGATGGGGCGTCCGGTGCGCACCACCTCGCGCAACAGGCTACCGGGGATCACGCTTTCACAGGCCCTGCCGATCGCACCTGCGGCCGACTCCAGACCGAAACGCCGGGCATAACGCTCATTCATCCAGACGATGTTCGCATCGCGGTCGACAATCACCGTGCCTTCGCTCGATTGCTCGATGATTTCGAACAGCGAACGGATCGCCAGGGTGCGAACGCGCTGGTAGTCCTTGAGGCTTTCGGTGGTGTTCATCGGTGTCATGTCCAGAATGTGTGGTGTCTGTGCGGGCGCCTTCGCGGGCAAGCCTCGCTCCTACAGGTCGAGGTGATCTGTAGGAGCGAGGCTTGCCCGCGAAGGCCGCGACGCGATCCAACGGCATGCCGCCGATTATGCCTACCCCGGATGCGCCGCCGCCAACAGCTCTTTGGTGTAGGGATGCTGCGGCGAGTCGAACACATCGTGGCTGGCACCGCTTTCCACCACTTTGCCGTCCTTGATCACGATCATGTCGTGGGCCAGGGCGCGTATCACCGCCAGGTCGTGACTGATGAACAGGTAGGTCAGGCCATGTTTTTCCTGAAGCTGACGGAGCAGGGCGACCACTTGTTTTTGCACCGTGCGATCCAGCGCCGAGGTTGGTTCGTCGAGCAGGATCAGCGCCGGTTTCAGCACCAGTGCGCGGGCAATGGCGATGCGCTGGCGTTGGCCGCCGGAGAATTCGTGTGGGTAGCGATGACGGCTTTGCGGGTCGAGACCGACTTCTTCCAGCACCCGGATCACCTGGGCTTCACATTCATCCGGGGTGGACTGGCTGTGAACCTCAAGGCCTTCACTGATGATCTGCGCCACGGACATTCGCGGGCTGAGACTGCCGAAGGGGTCCTGGAACACCACCTGCATCTTCTTGCGCCACGGTCGTAGCTGCTTTTGCGTCAAGCCATCCAGGGCCTCACCCTGAAAGCGAATGCTGCCCTCCGAGTCGAGCAAGCGCAGGATCGCCTGACCGAGTGTGGACTTGCCCGAACCTGATTCACCGACGATGCCCAACGTCTTGCCGCGCTGAACATTCAGGCTGATACCGTCCACCGCGCGCAGGTAAGTTTTACGCTGAAACAGGCCACCACCGATGGCGAACTGCACCTGCAGATTATCCACTTCCAGCACTTTTTCACGCTCGTCCCGGGGCAGGGCTTCGCCTTCCGGTTCGGCGTTCAATAGTACGCAGCTGTAAGGATGTTTCGGCTCGGTGAACAGTGTCTCGCAAGGCGCCTGTTCGACGATTTCCCCGGCCTTCATCACGCACACCCGCTGGGCGATGCTGCGCACCAGATTGAGGTCGTGGCTGATCAACAGCAGCGACATGCCGAGCCGCTGTTGCAGGGATTTGAGTAGCAGCAGGATCTTGCGTTGCACCGTCACATCCAGCGCGGTGGTCGGCTCGTCGGCGATCAGCAATTCCGGCTCGCAGGCCAGGGCCATGGCGATCATCACCCGTTGCCGCTGGCCGCCGGAGAGTTGATGGGGATAAGCCTTGAGCCGTTCTTCGGGCTTCTGGATGCCTACCAGTTGCAGCAACTCGAGAATCCTTGCTTGCGCCGCTTTGCCGCCCAACCCTCGGTGCAGCAGCAGAGTTTCGCCGATCTGCTTTTCAACGCTGTGCAGCGGATTGAGGGAGGTCATCGGCTCCTGGAAGATCATCGCGATCCGGTTGCCGCGCAGCTCGCGTAAGGTCTTGATGTCGGTGCCGATCAACTCCTGGCCGCGATAGCGAATGCTGCCGGTGGTTTCAGTGCCGGTCTCGGGCAGCAGTTGCAGGATCGAGTGGGCGGTCACCGATTTGCCGGAACCCGATTCGCCGACCAGCGCCAGGCATTCGCCGGGGCGGATGTCCAGGCACAGGTTGCGCACCACGGCCTGGCCGCTGAAGGCCACGGTAAGGTCACGGATTTCGATCAGGTTGTCAGTCATATCACCAGTCCGTGTCATGGTTGTCGATCAAGAGCGTGGATCAAAGGCATCACGTAATGCCTCGCCGATGAACACCAGTAGAGAAAGAATCAGCGCCAGGGTGAAAAACGCCGTCAGCCCCAGCCACGGCGCTTGCAGGTTCTGCTTGCCTTGACCGATCAACTCGCCCAGGGACGCGCTGCCGGCCGGCATGCCGAAGCCGAGAAAATCCAGCGCCGTGAGGGTGGAAATCGCCCCGGTCAAAATGAACGGCAAATAGCTCAGGGTGGCGTTCATCGCGTTGGGCAGAATGTGCCGCACGATCACCTTACGGTCGGTCAGGCCCAGCGCACGGGCGGCCTTGACGTATTCCAGGTTGCGCCCGCGCAGGAACTCGGCGCGCACCACGTCCACCAGCGCCAGCCAGGAAAACAGCGCCATGATCCCCAGCAGCCACCAGAAATTCGGCTCGACGAAGCCCGACAGAATGATCAGCAGGTACAGCACCGGCAGCCCCGACCAGACTTCCAGCAAGCGCTGGCCGAGCAGGTCAACCCAGCCGCCGTAGTAGCCTTGCAGCGCACCGGCGGCGATGCCGATCAAGGCACTGATGAAGGTCAGCGCCAGCGCGAACAGAATCGACACCCGCGCCCCGAAGATCACCCGGGCCAACACATCCCGGGCCTGATCGTCGGTGCCCAGCCAGTTGACCTTCGACGGCGGGCTCGGTGCCGGTTGGTTGAGGTCGTAATTGGGCGTGTCGTCGCTGAACGGGATCGGTGGGAACAGTATCCAGCCGCCATCCTTGTGAATCAGCTTCTGTACGTAATCGCTGCGGTAGTCGGCCTGGAACGGCAGTTGCCCGCCAAATTCCTGTTCGGTGTGGCGTTTGAATGCCGGGAAGTACAGCGAGCCCTGATAACTGACCATCAGCGGTTGGTCGTTGGCGATCAGCTCTCCGCCCAGGGTCAGCAGGAACAGGCCGATAAACAACCACAGCGACCACCAGCCCCGACGGTTTTTCTTGAAGCGGTCGAAACGGCGACGGCCCAGCGGCGAAAGCTTGAACATCAGGCGTTCCTCGCGGCGAAGTCGATACGCGGGTCGACCAGGGTGTAGCAAAGATCGCCGATGATTTTTATCAGCAGGCCGAACAAGGTGAAGATGAACAGCGAACCGAATACCACCGGATAGTCCCGTGATACCGCGGCTTCGTAACTCATGCGCCCCAGGCCGTCGAGGGAGAAGATCACTTCGATCAGCAGCGAGCCGGCAAAAAAGACGCTGATGAAGGCCTGCGGAATCCCCGACACCACCAGCAGCATGGCATTGCGAAACACATGGCCGTAAAGCACCCGGCGCTCGCTCAAGCCCTTCGCCCGCGCGGTAACCACGTATTGGCGGGTGATTTCATTAAGGAAGGAGTTTTTCGTGAGGATGGTCAGGGTGGCGAAACCGCCGATCACCAGCGCTGTCACCGGCAGCACGAGATGCCAGAAGTAATCGGTGATTTTGCCCAGGGTCGACAGCGACTCGAAATTGTCCGAGACCAGCCCGCGCACCGGGAACCAGTTCAACGAGGTGCCTCCAGCGAAGACCACAATCAGGAACATCGCGAACAGGAACGCCGGCATGGCGTAACCGATGATGATCGCGGTGCTGCTCCAGATATCGAAATGACTGCCATGGTGCACGGCCTTGCGGATGCCCAGAGGGATCGACACCAAGTAGGTGATCAACGTGGCCCAGAGCCCGAGGGAAATGGTTACCGGCATTTTTTCCAGAATCAGGTCGGTGACCGTGGCACCGCGAAAAAAGCTCTTGCCAAAGTCGAGGCGGGCGTAGCTCTTGAGCATCAGCCACAGACGTTCCGGTGCCGGCTTATCGAAGCCGTATTGCTTTTCGATCTCTTTGATCAGCTGCGGGTCGAGCCCACGACTGGCACGCGAACTGCCCTGCACGGCTTCGCTGGAACCGCCGCCGACACTTGCGCCGCCGATGCCTTGCAGGCGCGCGATGGCCTGTTCCACCGGACCGCCCGGTGCGGCCTGGACGATAACGAAATTGACCAGAAGAATGATCACCAGTGTCGGAATGATCAGCAGCAAGCGCCGCAGTACGTAAGCCCACATCAGTGCGGCCCTCCGGGTTTGCCGCGTTTGATGAGCTCGGCCGTCATCTGTTGGTTGGTCAAGGGGGTGGAGCTCACTTCCCACCAACTCTCGATAGCTTCGTCATTGCTCGCCTGTACAGAGGGAATGCCGAAGCGGTTCCACCACACGGTCGAGCTGCCTGGCGGGTAATAATTGGGAATCCAATAGAAGTTCCATTGCAGGACACGGTCCAGGGCATGGGCGTAGCGCAGCATGTCAGCCTGGGTGGTGGCACGAACCAGGCCGTTGACCAGCGTATCGACCGCCGGGTTCTTCAGCACCATGTAGTTGTTGGAACCGGGATCGTTGGCCGCCGCCGAGCCAAAGTAGTTGTACAGCTCGTTGCCCGGCGAGGTGGTGACCGGGTAGCCGGTGACGATCATGTCGTAGTCCCGGGACATCAGGCGGTTTATGTACTGGGACGCGTCGATGCGGCGAATATTCAGGTCGATGCCGATTTGTTTCAGGGTGCGCTTATAAGGCAGCAGCAATCGGTCCATGCCGTTCTGGCTGACCAGGAAGGTGAAGCTCAGCGGTTGACCCTGGGCATTGACCAGCTGATCGCCATCGGGTTTCCAGCCGGCCTGTTCGAGCAAGTCCAGGGCTTGCAACTGTTTATCGCGAATCACGCCGCTGCCGTCGGTTTTCGGGGCTTCGAAGACTTGGGTAAAGACTTCGTCGGGGACCTGTCCGCGCAACGGCTCGAGAATCGCTCGTTCACCGGCGTCGGGCAGTTGCCGTGCGGCGAGGTCGGTGTTGGAAAAGAAGCTCTGCTGGCGGATGTACATCTCACGCATCATCTGCCGGTTGCTCCACTCGAAATCCCAGAGCATGGCCAGGGCCTGGCGCACGCGACGGTCCTGGAACATCGGGTTTTGCAGGTTGAACACAAAGCCCTGAGCCGATTGCGGTGCCTCTTTGGCCAGGTGAGCCTTTTGCAGGCGACCGTCGCTCAGGGCCGGGCTTTCGTAGCCGATGGAATAGGCGGTGGCGGAGAACTCGCGGTTGTAATCGTAGGCACCGCCACGCAGAACCTGACGGGCAACGTCGGTATCGCCGAAGTACTCAATGCTGAAATGATCGAAGTTGTAGAGGCCACGGCTGACCGGTAAATCCTTGCCCCACCAGTCGGCGTTACGCTCGAAGGTGATGCTGCGCCCGGAGTCGACCTTGCTCACGCGGTACGGCCCGCTGCCCAGCGGTGGCTCGTAACCACCGCCGCTGGCAAAGTCGCGGGTTTTCCACCAGTGCTCGGGAAACACCGGCAAGGTCGCGAGGTCCAGCGGCAGGGTACGGTTTTCGTTGCTCTTGAAGTCGAACCGAATGGTGAGTGTTGACTCTACTTCGACGCCTTTGACGTCGGCGAATTGCGTGCGATAGCGCAGGCTGCCCTGGGTCATCAGCAGGTCGAAGGTATAGCGCACGTCTTCGGCGGTGATCGGCTGGCCGTCGGCGAAACGGGCCTTCGGATTCAGGTAGAAACGCAGAGACAGCCCGTCGTCGGAACGCTCCATCTGTTGGGCCACCAGGCCGTAAACGGTATAGGGCTCGTCGAGCGAGCGCTGGGCCAGGGGCGAGTAGATCAAGCCGTCGATCTGCGTGACACCCGTGCCCTTGTCGATATACGGCAGCATATGGTCGAAATGCCCGATTTCCATCGCCGAGCGACGCATCGTGCCGCCCTTGGGCGCGCGCGGGTTGGTGTAGGCAAAATGGCTGAAGCCCGCAGGATACTTCGCCGGTTCACCGTACACGGTCAACGCATGTTGCGGTGCAGCGTTCACACCCGCGGCACTTAATAGCAGCGCCACGGCAGTGAACAACAAAGTGGGGAAAGCCAGTCGCATTGTCAGCCTTAGAGCCGGGTGGTCGATAACCACAATTTGTACGCTAGCGGCGCGTCCCTCGCCAGCCGTATCACGTAACGAAAACACAACGGCCCACCAAAAGGCGGGCCGTTGTGTAGCAAACTCAAGCGTTGATCAGTCCTGACGACTGGTCACTTCCAGCAGGTGGTAACCGAACTGGGTCTTGACCGGGCCTTGCACCACGTTGATCGGTGCGCTGAAGACCACGGTGTCGAATTCCTTGACCATCTGGCCCGGACCGAACGAACCCAGGTCACCGCCCTGACGGCTGGACGGGCAGCTGGAGTTGGCTTTGGCGACTTCGGCGAAGTCGGCACCGGCCTCGATCTGGGCTTTGAGTTCGTTGCACTTTTCTTCGCTGGAAACCAGGATGTGACGGGCAGTGGCTTTGGCCATGGGAAAATACTCCATTCAATGTTCAATAAAGTGCGGAGCCTACCGGATTCAGTGGGCTATTTCTCTCTCAAAGTTCCGTGAATATCAGCTCCGTGAATATCAGTTCCGTGAATATCAATTCCGTGGAGATCAGCTCCGTCTATCGCCTGGCATCAAGGCATTGCTTAAAGGCCGGCATTTCTCAAGCGTTCGGCATGCTGTACATACAGGGCGACCGGGTCGATGCCCTTGCGCACCTGACCGGTTGTCTGGCCGAGGCTGTCCAGATGATCCAGCGGATAGTCCGAACGGATCACTTTACCCAGATGAGCGCTGAATCGGCCGACCATGCCGTCATTCTGCTCGGCTTCGGTGGTGAAATAGTGGGAGAAGGCCCGGAGGAACCCATGCAGTGGATTGAGTGCATGGAGCCCTTCATCGAGAATGTTTCCCTGCAGGATGCCGCCCCAGGAATAGTAGCGCACGCCGTTCACCAGTTCGCGACCCTTGCCGCCCCAGGTTTTCGGTAACCCTTGAGGGTACTTGTCGTTGAATGCGCCAACGCCTTCGGTGGTCAGCCCATTGAGCGCTGCGATGGCGTTCTGTGGCAGGGGCCGGCTGCCA